>JAQUCQ010000194.1 GCA_028686145.1 Desulfuromonadaceae bacterium
CCGACGCTCTTCCGATCTTCAAATATGGCTGCATCTGCCTTGCATGCTGCCGTGCAGCAGTACCGCTCAACAATTGCTGGTGAAACTCCACCGGTAGGGTAAGTATACTCTGGTCGGCAAGACTATTTTCCGTTCCAGTGCCTTAAAAGGCGGCCCCATTGAACGATTACCTCGACCTTTTCATATCCTATCTTATCGTAGAAAAAGGGCTCTCAGCCAACACTGGGAGTGCGTACAGCCACGATCTTGCCCGCTATCTTGATTTTCTTGAAAAAGCGGGACGGATTAAACCGTCAGATATTGGCCCGGCTGATATTGTTGCCTTTATGGTTTCCCTGCAGAAGCAGGAGATTGGTCCTCGTAGTCGAGCCCGTTGCCTGTCTGCCATTCGCATGTTCCATAAATTTCTGATGATCGAAAATTACGCCGAAAGCAATCCGGCCACAATAATAGAAGCCCCGCGCACGCTGCATAAACTGCCGCAGTTTCTCGATTGTCGCGAAGTCGATGTTTTGTTTGGCGCCTGCCAGGGAGAGCAGGGCGAGGATCTGCGCGACCATGCCATGCTGGAACTTCTCTATGCTACTGGCCTGAGGGTTTCAGAGCTGGTTAATCTTAAGCTGCGCGAAATCAATCTCGATTCCGGCTATCTAATGACGGTGGGAAAGGGCAACAAGGAACGTCTGGTGCCGGTCGGTGAATCAGCCCGTATGCGGGTAGCAGTCTATCTCGACAAGGTTCGGCTGAAACTTGACCCTCAACGGCAGAATCCATACTTGTTTCTCTCCCGCCTCGGTGGAGCTATGACCCGCCAGGCTTTCTGGAATATTGTCAAGAAAAGGACACAGCTGGCGGCAATTCGAAAAAATATCTCACCGCACACTCTGCGGCATTCTTTTGCCACTCATCTGCTGGAAAACGGTGCAGATTTGCGTAGTGTACAGATCATGCTGGGGCATGCAGATCTGTCCAGTACCCAAATCTATACCCATGTCACCCGCGAACGACTTAAACGCCTCCATCAGAAGATTCATCCCCGCGGATAAGGTGCTGATCGCTTCCCTCCATTGTTTCGCGTAGTTTTATTGACACTTCTGAGTAATCAGATTAAAATCTAAAACTTGTAGTAAATGGCTTAAATCCAACACATCCAGTGGCGCATGTCTCTATGTCCGAACAATCCGGCAGTAAGAAGGAACAGTATACACTGACATATTTGAGTCAGCTCGGTACGAATCTGCTTGATTCTCTGGTCAAGAAGTTTTCCAATCCCGATACTGCCCGCCGCAACCGGTTTATTCTGCTCATTTCTACCGCACTGCTGCTGACATTTACCATCCTTCCCAATCAACACATTTCTGATCTTACGTATAAAGTTGGCGATATTGCCACATCCGATATTCGTGTAACGCAGGATCTTCTTGTAGAAGATAAGGCCTTGACGGAGCAGCGACGCAAAGATGCCGCCAAAAATGCTCCGGTTGTTTATAACTTGAACAATCTGGTGTCAAGTACCATTACTGACAAACTACAGCAGGTCGTTGCGGTTGTAAATGCGGGTCGCGGTGAAAAGCCGGGGGAAAGTATTTCCCAATGGCGTGCGCAGTTGACGCCGTTGCTGGATACAGATCTGAGTGAGGCTGAAATAATGGCGCTTATTCGGATCAAATCAGGTAAGAACTTTCTGGCAAGTGCGGCAGAATTGTTGAATGACCTGTATCAGCGAAAAATTGTTCTGGATGGAAAAGTTTTTCAGACTGACACCCGTCGCGGGCTTGAAATAACTGATAACAATGGTCATCCTCTCGGAGGGGACATCTCCTTCGCTGTTACAGATATTGGTGAGGCTCGCCGAATTGTTAACTCCTGGCATTTCAATGGGGTGGGATCCACTCATGATAACGCACGCATTTCGGCTGTTATTGCCAGAATACTGCTTCCTAACCTCTTCTATAACCGTGAGGCATCTGAAGTCCGTGCCCGCACTGCCATGGAGACGGTGCGGCCAGTGCTATTCAAACTGCAGAAGGGGGAGATGGTTGTACGGGTCGGGGAACGGATAACCCCCGAAGAGTCCCACAAGCTTGAGGCAATCTTCGGCAATCAGCTCAGCGGTAGTATCCTTTTTACGGCGCTTGGAACCTTTGCGCTGATTCTGGTGCTGTTTTATTTTCCATACCGGTTTGCCTGCAAAAACATTCGGAAGTTCAATCCGACCAATAAAGATATCCTTATAATCTCTCTTTTGATCACTATCAGCTTTATCTGCTTCAAGACGGCACTACTGATTACCCACAACATTGGTCCGGTATTTCCCTCCATTGATGTATCGAGTTACTACTATCTGTTCCCGTTTGCCGCAGGTGCGATGATAGTCCGGATTTTTATAAACTCCGAAGTTGCCCTCGTTTATTGTGCCATTCTGGCCCCGATGCTTGGAATCATGTTTGAGAATAACATGCAGATTGTTATCTATTCATTGCTGGGGAGTATTGTCGGTGCCCATGGTGTTCGGCATTGCACTCGGCGCGGTACGGTCTACGCTGCCGGATTTAAGATTTCTATCGTCAATCTGGCTTTGGCGCTATCATTCCAGACGTTAAACAATGCCATATTTACAACTCAAACTTTGTACATAGCCCTTTTTGCCATTCTTAGTGGTTTTATCAGCGCAGGATTTGTGTCGAGCTTTATTCCACTTATTGAAACACTTTTTCAGTATACAACCGATATCAAGTTGCTTGAACTTGCCAACCTCAACTCTCCGGTACTTCGGGAACTGATGGTCAAGGCTCCCGGCACGTATCATCACAGCGTTATTGTTGGTAATCTGGGAGAAGTGGCTGCTGAATCTATCGGTGCTAATCCTTTGTTGGCAAGAGTTGCAGCCTATTATCACGATATCGGGAAAGCATCAAAACCGCTCTATTTTATCGAAAATCAGGCTGGTGAAGAAAATCGCCATGATAAACTTACTCCCAGCATGAGTGCGCTGATTCTGATTTCACATATCAAGGAAGGCGCCGAGCTGGCCCGTGAAAACAGGTTGGGACAGCCAATTATTGATATTCTCCGGCAGCATCACGGCACAGCTTTAATAAAGTTTTTCTACGAGCGAGCCAAAAGTCAGGCTACCGCCGCTGGACAGACTGTTGAGGAAAAAGATTTCCGCTATCCTGGGCCGAAGCCGCAGACGCGCGAGGCGGGAATTGTTATGCTTGCAGACTGTGTCGAAGCGGCCTCCCGTACCCTTGTTAATCCAACGCCTGACCGCATTCAGGGATTAGTTCAGAAACTTATCAATAATGTTTTTGTTGATGGTCAACTGGATGAATGTGAATTGACCCTGAAAAATCTGCACGAAATTGCCAGGAGTTTTACTGCTATTCTGAACGGCATCTTTCATCATCGGGTTGATTATCCCGAACCTGCTTACAAAGTGGGAGATCGTTCTAAAAAGGTGGAAATCCGTGATCTTGGCAAATCTGAACATGGAGTAGAATTGCATGTTGATACTGTTGAACAATCGCCAGAGACGCCACCACTTCAAGGCTCAGCTCCTCAAAAAGGTCGCGGTGAGAATCTTAAACGCCTTGGGATGTCCTGAAGGGACAGAGCTTTCTATTTCAGTTGTGGGTGACCGCTCGATTCGGATTATTAATAGGGAGTATCTTGCCAAGGATCGTCCGACCAATGTAATTTCATTCTCACTGCAGGAAGGTGACTGCGGAGGAGTAAATCCTCAAGCACTGGGTGATGTGGTAATCTCGGCCGATACCGCTGCCCGAGAAGCGCAAGAGGGTGGAATGGAGTTCTTTGAGCGTCTGTCGTTTCTCTTGTTGCACGGGATACTGCATCTGCGTGGCTATGATCATGAGCGAAGCGGTGAGGCGGAAGCACAAAAAATGCAGCAGAAGGAGCAGCAGCTATTCAGAACTCTGAAGAAGGAAGGGTTGTTAAACCCGAACGGTTTATAGAATCGGCCAACTGCGCAGTTGAGGGTATTCTGCACGCAGCTCGCACTGAAAAACATATGCGCATTCATTTTATTGCGACTATTGTTGTGCTGCTGGCGGTTTTATTTCTCAAAGTTACCCCTCTGGAGTTTGCTTTGCTTGCACTTTCAATCTTGTCAGTGCTGTGCGCCGAGATGTTTAATACTGCTGTGGAAGCCATTGTTGATCTTGTTTCTCCCGGTTATCATCCGTTGGCTAAAATTGCAAAAGATACGGCTGCCGGTGCCGTGTTAATTGCGTCCTGCGGAGCCGCCATTATGGCGTATCTGATTCTGGCTAAATATGTTATGCCGCGTTATGGGGAGGTTCTTGCGATGTTCGGCACTGTGTCTGACATGGGTACGATCGTATCTGTCCTGATCGTAGTTATTGTTGTTATTATCGTAAAGAGCGCTACCAGCACTGGGACCCCTCTTCATGGCGGTATACCAAGCGGTCACGCTGCTGTCGCGTTCTCAATCGCCACTGCCGTGTCGCTGAACACCCATGATCCCCTCATTTCGGTACTTTCACTCCTGCTGGCAACCATGGTGAGCCACTCGCGCCTGTTGATGAAAATACACACAATGCGTGAAATTATTATAGGCGCATCCATTGGTTCAATTATTACGCTGCTGGTTCTCCAAATTTTCAAAATGTATGCATGATAATCTGCTGTGCCACTCCCTACTTTGAGCGGAACTTTTGCAGTGTGCTCTGAAACAGCTCTGGCGTAAATCCTTTCATGACAGTTTCATCTTTACCGGTGCCGATAACAAGAACCGGAACTCCGGTGCTGTTGTATTTAAGCGTCAGGTCATCCATTGCTTTCGAATCAAGCTCGACATCTCGATTGATGAACGGGATATTGTTTTTGACCAGGTATTCCTTGGCTTCACGGCAATGAGGACACCATGCGACTGAAAACAGTACGATCTGAGGATATTGTTTTACTGCAGTTGTTCCGGCAGGGTTCACGGCACCTTGGCGAGTTCCTTCAGCGCCAGAAGACACACCGGCTATCAAGGTTAAGGCTAAAGCTAAGGTTGCGCATACTGTTCGTATCATTGTAAAATCTCCTTGTTGCTGGTCAGATGGTAGGCAACCTTGTAAGTGTACCGCACCTATTACGTGAAAATCAATTTATAAATTATCGGTTTCTAGTCAAATAGTCACGCCGTGAGGAAGTGTCATCGAGAGAGTGGCACAATGCTCTTTAAAAGGAGGGAACTTGCTACCCTTGATTGACAAAAGCGTATCGAGTAATCCTCCCCCTGAGAAGGCTATTGCTTTGTACGCGCTGAATTTAACGTCTTTATTTATAAATTATGCAAGAGTATAATATGTTCAAATAAGGTAAATGTTGCACACGAAGGGGGACGGAAATGAAAAAGACTGTTTGTATTGTCCTTACGGCCGTCGCAATGATTCTTATGAGTTCCCTCCCTGGGGTTGCATATCGTGGAGGGCATCGAGGTCATGTCGGCATAGGCGTCTCGATCGGTCCGGTATGGGGTCCGGGGTGGTGGGATCCATACTATCCATCGTACCCGTATTACCCATATTATCCGTATTACACAGCACCGCCCGTTGTTGTCCCGCAACAGCAGCCTGAGATTTATGTTGAACCGGCGCCGCAACAGCAGGAACCTGTCTATTGGTATTACTGTCGAGATCCTGAAGGTTATTATCCGTACATCAAACGCTGTCCGAAAGGGTGGATGCGTGTGGTTCCATCTTCCCCCCCAGAGGACCGGAAGGAGTGACGATCATGTTGATACGCATGCGGAGGTTATTGTCATTGGTGGCGTTACCGGCAATGCTGTCATTAGTTGGATGTGTGACTCTCCCGACAGGGCCGAGTGTAACGGTGCTGCCGGCCCCGGGGAAGTCTTTTGAGCAATTCCAGACCGAGGACATGATTTGCCGGCAGTGGGCTGGCCAGCAGATCGGGATGACGCGGGAAGATGCGGTTAACCAGAATGTAGCATCAGGGGCAGTCGTAGGAACGGTAGTTGGTGCAGGTATCGGTGCGGCTCTTGGCGCAGCTTCCGGACATCCGGGGGCGGGGGCTGCCATTGGCGCTGGCAGCGGGCTTCTTGTTGGAAGTGCTGCTGGTTCTGATTCCGGCCAGGTCTACGGATATGAGGCACAACGCCGGTACGACATTGCGTATGAACAGTGCATGTATGCAAAAGGAAACCAGATACCGGGTGTGGTGACTCATCGTGTGTGGAGAACCGCTCCACAACAGCCTCCTCCTCCTCCGGATATGTACTCTGTACCGCCGGACTATGTACCTTCCTATCCGCCGCCAAGGTAAGTGCCTGACTCCAGTGTTCTATCCTTTGCAAAGGATAGAACACTGGAGTGTGAAGGCATCAAGCCTTGAATCGCTCCATTTCTTCCTGAAGTACATCGATCTGTCGGGCAAGTTTAACCAGAACTTCATCCATAACCAAAGTTGATTTGATGTGCACATCAGTTGATTCTTCAAAATCCTTAAGTGATTCACCAATTCTTTCGGCATTGGTCGTCTGGAGTATG
>JAQUCQ010000195.1 GCA_028686145.1 Desulfuromonadaceae bacterium
GCAAAACCTTGCTCGCATGTTGCATAGGCTTCGAATAGAGGCTGCAAAGTGGATAGTTTACGCAATTACCGGAAAAAAAGGCAGAAATGCTTTTGAGGAGGGCTTGTTTCGCAGTTCTGGAGAAATCCATCGTTGGATGTATGACAGATTCTCTCTTGGTAGGCTTATGGCGAATGTAGGGTTTGTTGAAATTCGGGTTGTTTCGGCCTCCGTAAGTAGTATCCCGGATTTTGCTCGTTACAATCTGGATATTGCTGATGGTGTGGTGCGAAAACCCGATTCTCTGGTTATGGAAGGGGTGAAACCTTGAAGCCCCTTATTGTGAGCACCTTTGACACCCAAGGTGGAGCAGCACGTGCCGCATACAGGCTCCATCACGGACTAAGAAAATGCGATGTTGACAGTCGCATGCTGGTGCAGGAGAAGACAGCCGATGACTACACGGTCCGGAGTCTGGAGACTAAAGGTGCATATCTTCTCGCCCGTATTCGGGCCAATTTCGATATAGTGCCCCTTTGTCTTTATCCGAAGCGCTGTAAAACTTTTTTTTCCTCGGCTATCCTGCCAGATAGCCTGAAGGATGAAATATATATCCTAAATCCGGATGTTGTCCATCTGCACTGGGTGTCCTATGGTTTCATGAGAGTAGAAACGCTTGCTGCCATCAGGCGGCCGATAGTATGGACTCTGCATGACATGTGGCCTTTTACAGGCGGATGCCATTATTCTGAGGGGTGCGACCACTATCTAACCGGCTGTGGTTGTTGCCCATTACTCGCTTCTACAAAGCACAATGACCTTTCTCGCTGGAATTGGAATAGAAAGTCTAACAAGTGGTTATCGCTTCCAATGACTATAGTTTCCCCTAGTCGCTGGCTTGCGGATTGCGCCCGGAAAAGTCCATTGTTCAAGAACTCGAACATAGTAGTGATCCCAAATGGAATCGATATAAAACGCTTTTCACCACGCAATAAGCGTCTGTGTCGTGACATCCTTTCTTTGCCTCAAAATAAGAAAATTATTCTATGTGGGGGAATCAATTGCAGAAGTGATAGAAGAAAAGGATTCGATCTGCTACTTTCAGCATTGCTTCAGTTGAAAGCAACTGTCTCGGATGTCGAACTGGTTATCATTGGTGAGTCGCAACCTGACACAGTTCCGGAGGTTGGTTTCCCAATCAATTATCTGGGAATGTTGAACGACGAAATATCCCTTGCCCTCGCATACTGTTGTGCCGATGTTTTCGTTGCACCATCAAGGGAGGAGAATCTTTCCAACATGGTCATGGAGTCAATTGCATGTGGACTACCGTGCGTTGCCTTTGATATTGGTGGGATGCCGGATATGATCGAACCCGGATTCAACGGCTTTTTGGCTTCCCCCTTCGATCCGGCCGATCTTGCTGCGGGAATGGCCCGGATATTGACGGACAATTCGCTACAAAGCGAAATGTCCCATCGTTCACGAAAAAAATCGGAACGTGAGTTTGCTATAGAATTGGTAGCACGTCGCTACAGTCAACTGTATCAAGAAGTATGCATGCACACAGCTGTAGGGGAATGAAGGGACTTCAAACCAACTCAGTTAAAAAATACTACTCGTAAACTGAATATGCGAGGGAGACGACCTAATCGTATACATACGGTTAAATTAAAGGCTTGAGGATTTATATAAAACCATGAATCAGCTCAAAATTAAAACATTTGAAAAAACTTATACTAAAATAAATTTACAAAGCCTCTGTGTTTTTGGGCTGATTATTTCCCCGCTATTCTCGCATTATATTTATGCCTATTTCTTTGGTTTTTTTGATTTTCAACAGCTGTCAATATATATATTTAATTCACTTTTCAGTCTTCTAATATTTGCCCCTGTTTTTCTTGTCTTTGGTTTCAGATTGATTGTTTGGCTATCTTTTTCTATTATTTTCTTGTTTGTTTCTAGCTTAGAAACCGCTCATTTTTTTATTTATGGCGTTGGTTTAAATCGTGCGACATTCTTTTCTATATTTCAAACAAACTTTTTTGAGGCTAATGAATATGTTAGTGACTTTGCATTTAAAACATTAAAAACATCTCCTTTTATCTTGATGAATTTTTTGCTTATGTATGTTTTTTATATTTATAAGGAGAAAATTACTTACTTAAAATTCAATCCTTACTTCTATATAGTTATGTTATTCATGTTACCTGTTTTTTTCTTTAATTCTGAGTCTGTATTAGCCGGAGATAACATTATTTTCAAGGCTTTTTCCGCTTACGCTGAGTATCAAAACGAAATTAAATTGTTGAAAAACGATATCTCTAAATCAGATGAATCTGATATTAAGGTTTCTTTGTTAAAAGAGTACCAAGGTCCTGAAGTTCATGTTGTGATTATTGGGGAGTCGACTAACCGGAAGCACATGGCGTTGTACGGATATCAGAGAAAAACAACACCGCATCTGTCGAGTAAAAAAGGGGATCTTTATGTGTATAAAAATGTTTTGAGTACCAGTGCTGAGACGCTTGGCTCTTTGAGGCATGTTCTGACATTCAAGGACCACCCCCTTAGTGGTAAACCTTTTCTGGAAGGAAATATAATCCAATATATAAAAAAGGCTGGTTACGACACATACTGGATCTCGAATCAAGTCCCTCTAGGGCTTTCTGAAAACCCAGTAACATTAATTGCCAAGTCATCTGACCATGTTATTTTTGTTAATAACAACGTAAGTCATGATTCTGGAAGTTCCTATGATGAAAAAGTTATTGGCCCACTTAAAAATATTTTGAGAGCCGATAATGGTAAAAAATTTGTTTTTATACATTTATTAGGATCGCATACAAGTTACAAAAATAGATATCCAGATAATTTTTCAGTTTTTCAAGATAAAATGAACGGGGTGGATGAAAAACAAAGTGATATTATCAATCAATATGATAACTCCGTACTTTATAATGACTATATAATTAACGAAATAATTAGCGAAACACAAAAGGCAAATAAATATTCATTTATCATGTACTTTTCAGACCATGGAGAAAATGTTTATGACTGTAACCCTTACCTAGGGCATAATCCCTGGCAAACTTGTCCTGAAATGTTAGAAGTACCATATATAATGTGGTTTTCTGATAAATACAAAAAAAACAACAGTGAAAAAATGTTATCATTTGATCTATATTTAGATAGAAAATATTTTTTATCAAAAACTATAAACTCAATTTATGATCTATTAAATTTTAATTACGCTCACTACGAGGATCACAAGAGCATTTTTTCTGATGACTTTGAGGAAGACGACTTCAAAGTAATCAATAAAATATTTAAGCAGAATATTTATTAGCTAGTTTACCGTAAGACTAAGCAGCCTGAAAGTTCAATTACGACTGAGGCAGAACAGTGATAATGGTTGATAAGATTATTCTTACGCTACTTTCTACAGTTGCCTCAAAAATAGGGATTGCCCGGGATACTCTCTCTCTACGTGCCGCTCTCAAGCGCTGTAAAGGTAGGGGGCTGCATATAGAAACCATTATCGACGTTGGTGCTTCGGACGGACGCTGGTCTCTGGTTGCACGGGAATTCTTTCCACATGCCAGTTGCTTGCTAATTGAAGCCCAAGATGACCACAAGAAGGCACTGGATATGTTGAAAGAGCGAGATAGCCGCTTTGACTACGTTATCGCCGCAGCCGGCAGCCGGCAAGGGACAATTTACTTTGACGCTGATGATCTGTTCGGTGGGCTGGCTTCCTCTACGCCGGTTGGAAATAATTGTATATCCGTGCCAATGGTAACAGTTGATGAAGAAGTCTCACATCGAAAACTTTCCCCACCTTACCTCTTGAAACTGGATACTCATGGATTCGAACTCCCTATATTGGAGGGGGCAAAAAATACGCTTGCGTCGTCATCTCTCGTAGTTATTGAATGCTACAATTTTAAACTTACCACCGAGAGTCTAAAGTTTCACGAGATGTGCGCCTTTATGGAGAATAAAGGTCTTTCTTGTGTAGACTTAGTACAACCCATGCATCGTCCTGGTGATCAGGCTTTCTGGCAAATGGACCTCATATTTATCCCCTCTGCGAACGCTGTATTCTCTTCAAATAACTATCTTCCGCTAGAAGTCCCCAGATGAAAAGAATTACTATTATAACTCCCTGTTTGAATGCAGAGCAGCATATTGGGGAAACTATTGAATCTGTTATCGGCCAATCTGCCATTTTATCCGGAAGAGCGGAGCTGGAATTTATCATCTGTGATGGCAACTCTACGGATAAGACTGTTGATATAATAAACTCATATTGTAAAGGCAACAGGACAATAAAACTCTTTTCCGAACAGGATACGGGAATGTATGCTGCTCTGGCCAAGGGGCTTAAATGCGCATCCGGCGAAATCATAGCTTACTTAAATGCTGGCGATTTTTACAATCGTCAGGCCTTTAACATAGTTCTGGATTTGTTTGATCAAAAAAAGGTACTGTGGCTGACCGGTTATAATGTCCACTACAATGAAAAGTCCTACTTTTTAAACGTTAAGCTTCCCTTCAAGTACCGCAGGGATTTTTTCGATTCCGGATTGTACGGGACCAGACTTATTTTTGTTCAGCAGGAATCAACCTTCTGGGATGCTTCATTGAATCAATGTCTCGACTATGATCGTCTTTCCGCATTTAAGTATGCCGGTGACTACTATCTTTGGTACCGTTTTGCAAAGATTTGTGATCTGCAAATTGTTGAGGCATATTTAGGGGGGTTCAGAATTGAGAAGGGACAGCTGTCTGAGAACAGAGATGCATATTTGCAGGAGATGATGTCTTTGATGACCAGCCCCAGTCTTTCTCAACATATACTGGCTGCTTTTGACATGGTTATGTGGTATGCACCGGTTGAATTAAAGAAGTGGTTCAATAAGCAGGGGCTGTTCAGGTATGACCATGAACAGCAAAAATGGGTATGAACGTATGATATGCGTATCGCTCTGAAATTCATAGATTCCTATCTGGGACGTCTTGCCGCACTCATGTTTAGGCCGCAGCCATCTCCTCAAATTACTGAACCAGCAACCATTCTATTCATCCGCCCTGGTGGCATCGGTGATGCAGTTTTGCTGGCAACTGCTATTAGCTCACTCAAACACAAATATCCCAATATCTGCATTACCATCCTGGCTGAACAGCGCAATGCCGGTGTTTTATCTCTTATTCCAGCCATAGATAAAGTCTTCCGCTATGACAGCCTCAGTGAATTCATTCAGGCATTATTTGGTAAATACGACGTTGTGATTGACACAGAACAATGGCACCACTTGTCGGCGGTAGTTGCTCGTTTGGTGAAAACACCGATCAAAATAGGTTTTGACACCAACGAGCGGCGACGGATGTTTACCCATGCCATCGAGTATGATCAATGTGCCTATGAAGCTGACAATTTTATATCTCTGTTGAAACCTCTTAAAATTGATTGCCCGCGGGATGTTGAAGCTCCCACCTTATCATTGCCGTTAAAGGCCGTGTCTAAAGCTGCCCTATTACTGCAACCGCTAGGTTCTGATTCATTTGTAGCACTTTTCCCCGGTGCTTCTATTCCAGAAAAACGTTGGGGGGCTGATAATTTCCGGCAGGTTGCTAAGATGCTGTCAGTCTTTGGAATCAAGATTGTTGTTGTCGGCGGTAAAGAAGATCGCCAGCAGGGTGAGGTGATTGCTGGGGGAGGGCTGGGGCTTAATCTTGCTGGATTGACCTCACTGCCCGAGACCGCTGCCGTGATTCAAAAGAGTGCTTTACTTCTGAGCGGTGATTCCGGAGTGCTGCATATAGCTGTTGGACTAGATGTGCCTACGGTATCTCTATTCGGACCTGGAAGGGCTAAAAAATGGGCTCCGCGAGGTGAACGTCATATTGTGATCAATAAGGAGCTGCCGTGCTCTCCCTGTACAGTCTTTGGTACCACTCCACCCTGTTCGAATAAGACCAGATGCATGAGTGATATCACCGTTGATGAAGTGGTCAATGCCGTTACGATGTTGTTAACCAGTGTTGGAGCCATGCCGTCACAGTGTTGCAAACGGGATTGGATCGAAATGCCTTAGGATTATATCGACATGGTGGCACTCAGTTGATCTCTGGTTGAGGCTTTGAGATTTGTTTTTAGCAGAGCCACCCGGTGATATAACACTGGGGTTTCTTTACTTCCACATCTCTTCATCAATAGTTTCCAGTGAATGAGTAGCATTCAGGAATGCCTCTTCGTCATCTTTACTCCATGTTCCGGCAAAGGTGTCAAGATCATGATGCACCAGAGTCCTTTTGCGTTTTTCAACACCCGTTGCTTCACGAATCAGGCGCAGTGCCAACGCATTAAGACTGACTCCCTGACTGCGAGCTAATTCTTTGAGTGCTTGTGCCAGCGTGTCATCAATACCGCGTAATGTCATGGTTGTCATGGTTGTCTCCTTTCCAGAGAAGGGTGAAGTGAAAGACCGGCTATGTGTGAAAAATGACTATCCAAGGTTGCCAGA
>JAQUCQ010000196.1 GCA_028686145.1 Desulfuromonadaceae bacterium
ATTGAACTACTAGATCAACAAAAAGGTATTTTTAACGGCCCGGATGATTCAGAAGGCAAAATAATTTCCGTATCTACAGACGGTACATCTGAAGAAGCCTTAAATTCTATTTACAAGAGACTGTTTCGGCCATGAAGCGACTTTTCACACAAATTTTAAACCGCCTGCAACTGCCGGAATCATGGATAATATTTTTTATCCTCGGCATTATAATGATGACATTCCCGTTTTTGCAGATTTTCAACAAACCAACAATTCTGTTTGGTGTGCCGCTACTGTTCCTCTATTTAATGGTAGGCTGGATAATTTCAATTATCGTCATCTACCTTTTTATGCTTGCCAGCCGCCATGCAAACAAATCGACTGAAGAAAAGATCGAACCATGAACAGCGTTGTTTCTTCAGTAGCTGCTATAGCTTTTTTATACATAATTCTTATTTTTTTGATTGCGTGGTACGCCCACCATCGTAAAGAAACCGGACGCAGCATAATCAGCAATCCGGTCATCTATTCACTCTCGCTGGGAGTGTACTGCACCTCGTGGACCTTCTTCGGCAGTGTCGGAAAGGCGGCTACGACTGGAATTGATTTTGTACTTATTTACCTCGGCCCCTCTTTGACAGCATTTTCCTGGCTTTTTCTTCTGCGCCGCATCATCAAGATAAGCAAAGAACATAACATTACTTCGATTGCCGATTTCCTTAGTCAGCGCTACGGAAAGTCTCCATGGCTTGGTGCTCTAGTCACAGTTATCTCATTCCTTGGGATCATGCCATATATAGCACTGCAGTTAAAGGCGGTATCCACCAGTTTTCTTCTGCTCAGCGGCGCCCAAAAAGACACCTTTGCTTATATCAATCTTGGAACAGGCATTTCCATTCCGATCTCACTTTTTCTGGCCTTGACGCTGGCGCTTTTCAGTATAGTTTTCGGGGCGAGGAGGCTGGTATCGTCAGAACGGCATGAAGGTCTGATTGCAGCGGTTGCTTTTGAGTCACTGGTTAAGCTGGTCGCCCTCTTGGTAGTTGGGTTGTTTGTGACATACGGCCTCTTTAATGGCTTCATTGATATTTTCGAGCGATTCAGGTCCATAAACCCGGACCAGTTTTCACAATTGTTTACATTCAACACATCAAAAAACGATCCTAATTACATTTCTACTTTCACGCTCCTCTTTTTATCTATGGGGGCGATTATGCTCTTGCCGAGACAGTTTCACGTCATGGTGATTGAAAATTCCGATGAAAGTCACATAGCAACTGCGATGTGGCTTTTTCCCGCCTATCTGTTTCTAATAAACCTTTTCGTCATGCCGATCGCCATTGGCGGCATCCTTTTCACCGGCAGCAGCAGCGGTGCTGACTACTTTGTTCTTTCTATTCCTCAACTCGCTGGACATCACTACATAGCTCTGTTTGCATTTCTGGGCGGCTTTTCTGCAGCGGCCGGAATGGTCATGGTTGAATCAATTGCTATTTCGACAATGCTGCTCAACCACATTTTCATGCCGATCATCGTCCGGTGTACCCCTCAGGCGTGGTTTCCAATTTTACTTATTAATCTCAAGCGCTTTGGTATAGTACTTGTCGTACTGCTGGGATATTTCTACTACCGGGTCATAGGCGACTCTTACACTCTCGTAAACATGGGCCTGATTTCCTTTTCGGCAGCAGCCCAATTCATGCCGGCCATGCTGGGCGGTCTGTACTGGAAACGTGGCAACAAAACGGGTGCAATCTGCGGCATCCTGTTCGGCTTTCTAATCTGGCTTTATACTCTATTGCTCCCTTCATTTAGCAAGTCGGGGTGGATTTCGGAATCTCTGCTCTCAAACGGTCCCTTTGGCATTGCACTACTTAAACCAACCGCACTATTCGGGTTAACCGGCATGGACCTTTGGAGCCACTCCCTGTTCTGGAGTATGCTTTTCAATATTGGTTCCTATATAATTTGCTCGATACTCTTAAACCAAAATGAACAGGAACGTGATCAGGTACATAAATTTATTGGCATCTTCAGTCGTGAAGAGGTACATCGCCGCACTGAACGCACACGGCTCTCGAAACCGGTTACAACAGACCAGTTTATTGCCCTTATGAGCAAGTTTATTGGTGAACATGAAGCACAGCGATCGTTTTTACTCTATTCAAACGAGCGGGATATTTCGGGAGATGAGGCAGTTTCAGAGTTTGAGCTCCCGAATCTAAAGCGTTTTGCAGAAAAGACGCTGGCCGGTTCAGTCGGCGGTGCCGCAGCTCGGGCTATTGTAAACAACTTTCTCTCAGACTTGGGCTCCAGCATGGAACCGGTTTATGATATTTTCAGTAGCATACGCACAAACCTTGACCAAAACCGCGAATCACTCTTTGTACGACTGAAGGCTTCCGAAATTATTAACCGGACATTAGATTTGCAGGTAATCATGGATGACCTGTTGCGGTTGTTGGTTAAGGAATTTAAGCTTGATGTTGCACTGATTCTCACAAAAAACGAAGCAGGTACTTTTTCAGTTATCAGCATGCAGGGAGAAAATCTTTCCGACAGTAATCCGCCTCTGTGGTATCTGGAAAATGTACCATATATAAATCTGGTCTACCGTGACCAAAAAGCACATTTCATCAATGACCTCCAACTTGATCGTGCCACTCCAAAGCTTGATCAAACAGTAGCAGAAGGTTTCATTTCCTGTGCCCACATCCCGGTCTTTAGGGAAGGTGAGCCGGTTATTGCCGTACTATCATTATTCTCTAAATCAATAGCCGGGCTCTTTACTCAGGAATTTATCAAGTTATTGTCCAGCCTTACAGGTCAACTCGCTCAGGCGATCACAATTGTGCATGAAGTTGAAGCAAAGCAGCTTGAACGGAGTCAAAAAGAAGTAGCTCTTCTGCAAACAGCCAGAATCACGCGCGACATGGAAATTGCCCAACAGATCCAGGAATCTTTCCTGCCTGATTCTGCGCCAACAATTGCCGGAGTTGATATTGCAGGGCACTGTATATCCGCCGCTCATGTTGGAGGAGACTATTATGATTTTTTTCTCCGGGAAGGCCATATTGTCGATATTGTTATTGCCGATGTTTCAGGTCACAGCGTCGGTGCGGCTCTGATTATGTCGGAAGTTCGCACACTGCTGCGGGCAGAAGCTAATTCAATTCACACTCCGCGGGTGGTCCTTGAAACCCTCAACAATCAACTGCATGACGATTTATCCCGGGCCGAACTATTTATTACCATGTTTTATGCCGAATATAATGCTGAGACCGGCATACTCAGCTACTCTAACGCTGGTCACAACCATCCGGTTCTGCAACGTACAAATGAATCTCTTTCTCAGGAACTGGACACAGAAGGATTGATACTTGGGGTTAAAAAAGATGTCCTTTTTGAAGAACGCAGTGTTATGCTAACAAGTGGGGATGTTCTCCTTTTCTACACTGACGGCCTGACAGAAGCGTGCAACAGTAACGCTGAAATGTTTGGCATGGAAGGACTGTACAGCCTTCTTAAAGCATGTGGCCATCTTTCTGCCACTGAGATTATTGATTTGTTTTATGCCAGAATTCATGATTTTACCGGTTCACAAAATTTGCAAGATGATATATCGCTTGTTGTTGTAAAAAAACACTGATTGAACGGAGGTACAATGGATATTAAGACCGAACATACGGAAGGAATTACCGTGCTGTTTATCAGGGAGGATCGCCTTGATGCAAACAATTCTGAAGAACTCAAAACAGAATTGCATCGTCTTTTTGATACCGGAACAAAAGATCTGATCCTTGATCTTAAAGAGGTGCTTTTTATTGACAGTTCAGGTCTAGGGGTACTGGTTTCAGGTTATAAAAACGCTTCGACCGTGCATGGTAGCCTTAAATTATCAAATTTGCAGTCGCAGGTGAGGTCTATGTTTGAACTGACCAGGCTTCATAGGGTTTTTGACATTTTTACAACTGTTGACGACGCACTACAGAGTTACAACTAATTTAGAAGCATGGAATGAATTAACTCTCTATGACGGGGATATGTATGAAAAATGACATTGACATTGACATAACAATACCGAGTCATACCAGATATTTACGCATGATAGGCACAATTGGCGAAAAAGTAGCACAAGAGATCGACTGCCCGGAAGCAATTCGTAAAGCATTGCCCAGCCAACTTGCTGTCGTCCTGACAGAAGGCCTCGTCAATGCTATTAAACATGCCAAAAGTGCCGCTCCAGACGAAGAGATTCATGTCCGAATTAACGTCTCGAACAAAAATCTTGTGGTTCGTATCTATGACAACGGCATTGGCTTTGATCTGGATGCAGTACCGCCCCCCTGCTTTACTTCAAGCGGATTGGAAGAAAAAGGGCGCGGAATTTTCATTCTCAGGTCACTGATGGACACGGTAAAATATACTCGAGCTAATGGCGGGAATGTTCTCGTGATGGAAAAGAAGCTGGCTTAATCCTGAAAGAAAAACTCTGCATCAATAAACAGGTGATGCTGCAACTCCCCACTGATCCAGTTCAGCAAGCACACCGGAAACGAGGACATTGAATTGAGCCTCAACATCTGCCGTCAGCCCAATTTCCATTTCTATTGACCCCGGCTGCACCCCTATCAGCACCATTTCTTTTGGCAAATGCCCTGTCAACTCGGATACTGCCAAAAGATCCTTAAGTCCCATCTGATGTGGCGATATTTTAGTCTGCAACGCGATCGGCAACTCCTGCCCGTACAACCGGACACAGGTTCCCGCCTCTTTACCGGTTTCAACAGCGTCAATTATAATCAGGTGAGTGATATTTTCAAGTTTTGGAAGCAAGTCCAATCCCAGCGTACCACCGTCCATGATTTCAACGTTATCCGCGAAACGATAGTCCCTCTGAAGCCGCTGCGCAACCAGAACACCCACCGCATCATCACTCATAACCAGATTACCGATACCGAGAACCAGAACAGATATTTCGGACGAAGTTACAGTCATAAACATTCCTTACATACGGACGCTGAACATCCACTAATTGGTGCTTATAGTCAGATACACCAAGGGCGCATTACTGCGCCCTTGGAAATTGCCACCAGTTTCAGGAGTGAATACTATTCCCGCACAAATGTATCGATATCGGTTTCGTGAACCATTCCCATCAGACGGGCGTATTCTGACTCAATAAGTTGATAATGATGATTGGTTTCCGTCGCATTCAATTCATAGACAGCTTTGACCTTGGGATCGTCAATTTTTGCAGCTGTTTCCAATAATACTTCTTCAAGATTCTTTTCTCGCTCCATTGCCAGTTCAAGCGCCTTTTGCTCGCTGAAGTCAGAAGATATCAAGCGGGCAATCGTAGAAACCCAGCTCGATTCATTGTCTGGAGGAGAATCAAGAAACACATCGAGGGAGGGGATATCTGTGCCCATGTAAATCTTGTAAAATTGAGCTGCATGCTCCCGCTCTTCTTTTGCCAGCAACTCGAAGGTACGGCGTGCATCAGGAATATTCATTTTAACTGCGCCGAGCTGGTAAAAGTTCATTGCATTTTTTTCAGTCTGGATTGAGCGCTTGATCGCCTCTTGAATATCAATACTCATGGTATTACCTCCTTCTATTGAAATATAGTATTTGAAAAATACCACACGAGTCTTGTTTGTCAAGTGAATGCACAATTTATGCGATTTGATCTACCCAAAGCGATTGACATCAGTACTCCACGACGTGTAAAAGAAACTACCTTTTTATAGAATCAGGCGGGAGAAACTATGGCTATTGAACCAAATAAAATAATTTACTCGATGATGCGAATTAGCAAGTTTTATGATAAGAAACCGGTCATCAAGGATATATCACTATCATATTTTTATGGTGCCAAGATCGGCGTGCTTGGATTGAATGGTTCCGGGAAATCATCACTGTTACGGATCATGGCCGGTGTTGACAAGGAGTTTAATGGACAGGCGGTACTTTCACAGGGATATACCGTCGGTTATCTGGAGCAAGAGCCACGGCTTGACGAAAGCAAGACCGTTCGCCAGATTGTTGAAGAAGGAGTTCAGGAAACGGTTGATCTGTTGGCCGAATTCAATGCAATTACCGACAAATTTTCCGAACCGGATGCAGATTTTGAAAAATTGTGTGATCGCCAAGCGGTTCTTCAGGAAAAACTTGATCACCTGGATGCCTGGGATCTGGACTCGCGCCTGGAAATGGCGATGGATGCCCTCCGCTGTCCTGATGGAGATGCGTCTGTCAAAGTTCTATCCGGAGGGGAAAAACGTCGGGTGGCACTCTGCCGTCTATTGCTTAAAAAGCCTGATATCCTGCTTCTGGATGAGCCGACCAACCACCTGGACGCAGAAACAGTCGCATGGCTGGAGCATCATTTGCACAACTACCCTGGTACGGTCATAGCGGTAACCCATGATCGCTATTTCCTGGACAATGTTGCCGGTTGGATATTGGAGCTGGATAGAGGCGAAGGCATCCCGTGGAAAGGGAACTATT
>JAQUCQ010000197.1 GCA_028686145.1 Desulfuromonadaceae bacterium
TGAGCGGCTGACGGTGAACGGTCGCAAGGGTGACTGGTTGCTGGTGAGCGTCAAAGGCTTCAGCGGATGCATACACAAGAGCGCTGTTGAAAAACGCAATTTTGCCACGGCGGGACGTGGTGCTGCGCTCGGCGGAACGTCGACAGATGAGGTGTCGCTGGCGGGAAAGGGATTCAATCCGCAGGTCGAGTCCGGTTATCGCACGTCCGGCAAGAACCTGAACTATGCCGCCGTGGACGAGGTCAGCCACCTGTCGGTCAGCGATAAGAAGCTTGATTCGTTTATACGGCAGGGGGGGCTGATTCAGCCATGATATGTCGACCCTTTGCAGCGATAAGCGGCAAAATAACCCTGGCGGCACTGCTCTGCCTGCTGGCGGGTGGATGTAAGGTGAGTGACGTTAACCTCAGTGATTTCACCCAGGAACGGATCGGCATGATTACCTCGTCGGTTCAGAGTATCAGTAAGGCGGCCAGGCCATTGTCCGACGATGAAGAATACTACGTTGGCAGGGCCGTGGCAGCGCGTATTACCGCCACGTATCCGCTGTACCATAATCCTCGGCTGACCGAATATCTGAACCTGATAGGGCAGTCGCTGGCGCTGCACACCGAAAAACCGACCACCTTTGGCGGTTACCATTTTGCCCTGCTTGACTCCCCCGAGATTAATGCTTTTGCCTGCCCTGGCGGCACAATCCTTATCACCAGAGGCATGCTCTCATCAATAAAAAGTGAGGACGAACTTGCAGCGGTGTTGGCACACGAAATTGGGCACATCATCCACCGTGACGGTATTGCGGCCATACAGTCGTCGCGCTGGAGTGAGGCGGCACTGATGATCGGCAGCAACGCCGCCAAGGAGTTCGGCCCGAAAGACACCGCCAAGCTTCTTACCTTGTTTGAAGGTTCGATCGATGATGTCGTCAAGACCCTGGTGGTAAACGGCTACGGCAGAGAGCAGGAGAAGGCTGCAGACCTGGCTGCCTTGGGCTACCTGGCTGCTGCCGGGTATGACCCTCAGGGGTTGGTGGGGTATCTGACACGGCTTGAACAGGCCGGCCATGGTTCAAAGGGGGGAATATTGACGACCCACCCCGGGACGGCAGAACGGCTGGAGTACGTGCATCAGGTAAAGTCACCAATAGTGGATACATCGGCAGAATTGAAACGCACCAGGCGCTTTGCGGCGATGATGCGCTGAGCTGAGGCTGTAGGCACTGTTATCACGCCCTGATCTCTGTTCTTGATCGGGGTTTTGTGTCTCCGTCTGGATACATGTTGTTCCACCGATCTCTCATTGAAGTGAAAATAAACAGAATGTGAAAGGAATTGACAGCATGAGCGAAACAACGATCGGGGTTATCGGCGGCAGCGGACTGTATGATATGGAGGGGCTGGAACAGGTTGAACGGATCAGGATTGAAACCCCCTTTGGCGACCCGTCCGATGAGTATGTCACCGGCATACTGAACGGAGTAAAGATGGTTTTTCTACCCCGTCATGGCCGCGGCCATCGGTTACTCCCGTCCGAGGTCAACTACCGTGCCAACATCTATGGCATGAAGACGCTTGGTGTGGAACGGATTATTTCGGTTTCTGCCGTGGGGAGCCTCAAAGATGCCATCGCCCCTGGACATATCGTGATCCCGGACCAGTTTTTTGACCGCACCAAGGGAGTCCGGAAGGATACCTTTTTCGGTGACGGGGTTGTTGCCCATGCCGGTTTTGCCGATCCGGTTTGCAGTGAACTTTCTGAAACGCTCTTCAATGCCGCCCGGAAAGCAGGAGCAACAACCCACAAGGGAGGCACCTACATCTGCATGGAAGGTCCCGCCTTTTCGACCCGTGCCGAATCATTTTCCTATTTGGCTCTCGGGGCTTCGGTAATCGGCATGACCAACCTGACGGAAGCCAAGCTGGCCCGCGAGGCAGAAATATGCTACGGCATCATCGCCCTTTCAACCGATTATGATTGCTGGCACGATTCGCATGAGGATGTCACTGTCGAAGCGATTATCCAGATCATCCATCAGAATGTGGCCATGGCCAAAAATATTATCCGTCATGCGGTAACTGAGATCGGCGGCGAGCGCACCTGTTCGTGTGGCAACGCCATGCAGTACGCAGTCATTACTGATCGTTCCTTCATTACTGAAGAGACCAAACGGAAGCTGGCGCCGATTGTCGGAAAGTACCTGTAGCAAAAGCCTGAAATTGTACCAAGAAGGGGCTGATACCTGTACGGTGTCAGCCCCTTCTTGGTATGCAGCGTGCGGTTTGAAAGCTATTTCTGGCTTACATACAGTGCCTGATCAATGTCGGCAATAATGTCTTCAGCATTTTCAATGCCGACTGACAGGCGGATCAGATCCGGTGACACTCCGCATGATTTCAGTTGTTCTTCGGAAAGCTGGCGATGGGTTGTGCTGGCTGGGTGCAGTACACAGCTGCGGGCATCCCCAACATGAACGACCAGCGCCACCAGCCGGGTTGCCTCCATGAATTTGCGCCCCGCCTCGGCGCCACCTTTGATGCCAAAGGTCAGTACGCCACTGCACCCCTTGGGCAGGTATTTCAGAGCCCGATCGTGGGTCGGGTGGCTGGCGAGTCCCGGATAGCAGGCCCAGCTTACCAGTGGATGGTTCTCCAGAAATTTGGCTACCGTCAGGGCATTGTCGCTGTGGCGTTGCATGCGCAGATGCAACGTCTCCAGCCCGAGATTGAACAGGAATGAGTTGAGCGGGGCGGGAGTTGTGCCCAGGTCGCGCATTAGTTGGACGCGGGCCTTGATGATGTAGGCGAGTGGACCGAAGGTCTTGACGTATTCCAGGCCGTGGTAGCTGATATCCGGTTCAACCATTTCGGGGAAGCGGCCACAACTCCAGTTAAAGGTGCCGCCGTCGACAATCACACCACCAACGCTGGTGGCGTGGCCGTCGATGTATTTGGTGGCCGAGTGGATGATGATGTGGGCGCCATGCTCGAAAGGACGACAGAGGTACGGAGTGCCGAAAGTGTTGTCGATGATCAGTGGTGCTTGCATCTCGTTGGCAATTGCGGCAAATTTCTCGAAATCGAGGACATTCAGGCCGGGGTTGCCGATGGTCTCGGCAAACAGGCACCGTGTCGTGGGGCGGAAGGCCTTCTTGATTTCTTCTGCAGACGCTTCCGGATCGACAAAGGTTACCTCGATGCCCATCTTGGGGAGAGTTACGGCAAACAGGTTGTAAGTGCCGCCATAGAGTGTGCTTGATGTTACTACGTGCTGGCCGGACTGGCAGATGTTCAGAATCGCCAGAGTTGTGGCGGCTTGGCCGGACGAGGTCGCCATGGCGCCGACTCCCCCCTCCATCTGGGCTATCTTCGTTTCAAAAGCATCGCTGGTCGGGTTGGCGAGGCGGGTATAGAAGAAACCGGGCTCCTCCAGATCGAACAGCTTGGTGACGTGCTCGGCGCTGTCGTATTTGAATGTGGTGCTCTGGATGATGGGGAGGATGCGCGGCTCGCCGGATTTGGGCTCGTAGCCCCCCTGTACGGCTATGGTTTCTATTTTCCACTGTGGATTCATTGTTATTCCCCTCGTTTTTGATGTGTTAATTTTTTATTTGTACTCAGATAACTCGATCCATTTACCCTCTGTTAATGGTCCAAGGTCTGCGGGTTTCAGTTGGAAAACCGCAAACGGGGTGCCGGCAGCAGCCCAGATGACATCATGTTTCCTAAGATCAGTGTCCAGTATGGTTTTCAGCGTTTCATTATGGCCTACTGGCGGTACTCCTCCGATTGCGTATCCGACCCTTTCCTTCACATAATTTGCATCGGCTTTGCCGAGTTTTAAGCCGGTCATTTTTTCAATCTTCGCCACATCCACTCGATTAGCGCCAGAAGCAATAACAAGTATCGGAAGGTTTGTTTCCGTTTCTCTGAATACGAGGGATTTAGCTATTTGAGCAATGGTGCAACCTATACTGTCAGCGGCTTCTTGCGCGGTCCTGGTTGAGCCGGGCAGTTCCTTGACATCAAACGAGAACCCCTTTGCTGAAAGAAAGTCCTGTACCCGTTTTGCGCTATCACGTAATTCAGCTGCCATCATTGCACTCCTTTGGAAAAGATAAACTCCTCAAAAACGACTGTTGAACATGTTTTTAACGGATATCGGACTGAACTTCAAGAGGTAGCCGCGATTCTATTACCGTGAGAACCGATAAAATTCCGCCGCATTGGTGAAAAAAACGGCCTGTGCTGCTTCATTCCCCAGCGTTTCTGCCACCAGTAGAAAATCTTCGTCACGATAGGGACGGGGGGCACGGGTAGAAGGAAGGTCGGTGCCGAACATCACCGCCTGCGGATTTGCCGCATAGAGTTGTTTAAGTGCTGCCGGCACGTCGAAATCGACCCGGCCGAATCCGGTGGCTTTTACGCGTACACCGTGTTCAGCCAGCTTCAGCACGGTACTGAAGCCGTCTCGTGCCAGTCCAAGATGATCGATGCTGACCTCTGGAAGCTGTATCAGCGTGTCATATAACCGATCCAGTTCCCGTGAATCCACATACAGTTCCACATGCCAGCCGGCCACTTCATGAACTCTTCGCGCCATGGTGTCCAGATGGCGTACGTCCTCCGATCCGCCTCTTTTCAGGTTGAAGCGCACCGCTCGCACTCCGGCCCTGTCCAGAGCCACGATTTCATCGTCGGAAACCGTTGCCGGAAGTTGGGTGACACCGACAAAGCCGGGGCCAAGGCTTCTCAGGGCATCCAGCAGATAGCTCTGGTCAAAGGCCTGGAATGAGCCGGAAACCACTGCCCCGCCCCGCAGGTCATATCCGGACATCTGCGCCAGGTAGCCGTTGCAGGTCAGATCTTCCGGCAGATAGCCGTTATTGGGGGTCAACGGGAAGCGGTGGTCGATAATATGAAAATGGCTGTCGAAGAGCGGAAAACTTCGGAGTTGCGTGCGATCTGGCATCCTGGGGGCTCCAAAGAGAGTTTGAATACAAGGTCTTACTGATCTGTTGGTGCCGCATTATACCTATCGCGGGGGTATTGGCAATCGTATTGTGTTTTTGAGAGCTTCCCGCTATTGTAGGCCGGAATGTTTACCGAAGGGAGGTTCTTCATGCTTTCATTTGAACAGGCCAGGCAGATCATTCTGGAAAATATAACTCCGGTAGGGGTCGAACAGGCAGACCTGGTGGACGCGATCGGCAGGGTGCTGGTTGCAGATGCTGTTGCTCCCTGGGATATGCCGCTGTGGGACAATTCGGCCATGGATGGTTATGCGGTCCGCACTGCAGATTGTGGCGAAATTCCCTGCAAACTGAAAGTGACCGGCTATATTCCGGCCGGAGCCCGTGCTGCCGGGATTGAGGTCAAGGCGGGGTGTGCGGTAAAAATTATGACCGGTGCGCCGGTCCCGGTCGGTGCCGATGCGGTGGTGCCGGTCGAGGAGACTGAAGAGACCTCCGGCGAACAGGTTGTCCTTCAGGCTCCCGTTGTTGTGCGTCAGCATATCAGGTACCGGGGCGAGGATGTGCGGGGCGGCCAGGCGGTGATCGCTGCCGGAACGCTCATCCGGCCGCCGGAGGTGAGCATGCTGGCCTCGTTTGGTCGCTCCAGAGTACCGGTTTTTTTGCGTCCGATAGTAGCGGTGCTCTCGACCGGCGATGAGCTGATTGAAGTCGGTCGTACCCCCGGTGAAGGGGAGCTTATCAACAGTAATACGCTGGCGTTGGCTGCGGCGGTGCGCGAATCCGGCGGCACGCCGCGCATTATCGGCATCGCCCGGGATAATCTGGAAAGTCACAGGGAAAAGCTACGGGAAGGACTCAAGGCCGACATGCTGGTAACCTCGGCCGGTGTCTCGGCCGGTGATCGTGATCTGGTGCGGGTTGTGCTGGAAGAGTTGGGTGTCAAACAGGTGTTCTGGAAAGTTGGCATTAAACCGGGCAAGCCGACGGCCTTTGGGGTTAAAGACGGCAAGCCGGTCTTTTCATTGCCCGGAAATCCAGTTGCAAGTCTGATAACGTTTGAAGAGTTTGTCCGTCCCGCCCTATTGCGCATGATGGGGCAGCGTCAAGTGTTGCGGCCGACCTTTCGGGCAATCCTGCGCGATGATGTTAAAAACCGGGAAAGCGACCGCACTACTCTGCTCCGTATCCGTCTGGAACGCGAAGGGGATCTGTTCTACGCGGCACCTTCGGGTAAGCAGCAGACCGGATTGTTGAAAACCATGGTTAATTCGGCGGCCATTGCCGTGATCGCTCCTGGACGCAGCTTCATGGCGGCCGGAGAAGAAGTTGACGTCCATTTTTTTGGCAGTTACATCGATTTGATTTGAAACTATTCCATAGTGAGGTTCCCATGAACGATTATCTTGGCGCCCATATGTCCATCTCGGGAGGGCTACACTTGGCCATTGACCGGGCTGTTGCTGCCGGCTGTAGCGTACTGCAGATTTTTACCCGCAACTCGAACCAGTGGAAGGGCAAGC
>JAQUCQ010000198.1 GCA_028686145.1 Desulfuromonadaceae bacterium
ATTTCTTTAGGATTATTTCCACTGTTATTTCTATAACATACCGTAATTGTTATTTATTGTTTACATGATACACATGGGATGATTGCTGCTACTTCACTTCCGATCAGCAAAAATCCAATGGTTTTTTGGGTTCTTTTGCCGTCCTGACCGGTACAGGCTGCGTCCATAGCGCGTAAATGTGAATGCTTAAATAGGGTAACGCTAATAAATGAGTTTCTAATTTCCTGCAACCATGCTACATGAATTGCTATAAGCACTTAGACATTCGGAGTTTTAATGAAAACGCGGGCAATAGTGAAACCGGGACAAAACGGGACAAAAAAGTTTGTCGAGAAGTATGGCGACACCCTGGTTTGTGTCCGCTATCGCTATGACGCAGAAAAGCGAAAGCAGTACAAAACGATAGAAATAATCGTCAGCGAAAGTGATTGGACACCACCACCTTCCAGATTTTCAGACAGCACACTGATTTCACTCAAAATTGGCATAAAGGATACTTCGGCGCAGGCACAGGTGAGAGCTGTTGGCGGTCGATGGGATAGAGAAAAAAAGTTCTGGTATGTGCCATACGGCTGCATTGCCGGTACAAAACTGGAAAAGTTTCTACATATAGAAACCGAACAAAGAACCTGAAAACCAATAAGTTTCTAAATATAGAAACTTATCGAACAGGATAAATTACAAGAAGTTTATACATATAGAAACCTAGCCATGTTTATAGATATAGAAACTTGTTTATACATCTATAAACTTATTTCTACATATAGAAACCCGGCTCTAACCGGTGATTAACGAGTTATACAACAGACCGAAAAATTAAAAACATCATCACCAGAAAACCTGTCACCAGAATTGGAATTAACGGGAGTAACGCGGAATGCGAATTTTCGGAATCGTCCTGAACCAGACAGATTTGTGGTTGCTCGGAATTGCCATTTCTCTCTGTTTGGCTTTGATTGGGTTTTACTTGTCCAACACTTTGAACCGGAGAAACGACCGTAATAAGGCCGCTGACATTATAGCCGTCATTCTCAGAAAGGAGCGGATCAACCCTACTCCCGAAAGTCGGATTGACTTTTCTGATTTCCGAAGAGTTCTGAAAGGAAGAGAATTGACCAGCTTCGACAGTTGTGTTGAAGAGTACGAAAGAGCAAAAAAGAATACCGCAGTAAAATTTAGGGAAGAACCTGATTATATTATTGCCGGTTCTGGTTCTTATCAAAATATAACCTCCGTTGTTGAAGCACTTGACAGACTACTAAAATTTATTGACAGAAAATAATCAAAAAGGAGAATTTGACTATGAAAACCATACTGTTTATTGCTTTAACTGTTTTGCTGGTTGCTACATCGGCCCAAGCTGACAACGACCCTATGAATATAAACGGTTACGGTAAAGCAACATGGGGTATGTCTGAAGACGAGGTACTAAAAGCTGAGCAAGGTCGTGTTATAAAATTTGATAAACCTGCTAAGTATTTAGATAGTACGGCTCCAATTGGTATTAATGAAATAAATGTCGGTACTGATAAATTTAAAGTCTATTATTTATTTGATGATAAAAGCCGAAAGCTTGAACAAGTAAATCTTGCAGGTTTAGAGGAAAATAATGAGCTTATAAATGCGCGTACATTCACAACAATTTTAAAACTTCTTACCGAAAAGTACGGCACTCCTACCTTTATAAAAGCAAATTCAAATGCCTCTTGGAAACTTTCAAAAACGTTAATAAATTTAACACATCAATACATTCGTCAAATAATGACACAAGTCGTTATTTCCTATAAACCATTACAAAGCAGCGTTGATAATTCAAAAGATCTCTAACATTTTAACTTTGGTTCCTTGAGTTCATAAATCTCACCGATGTTCAAAATAATATTTCAACAATGCCGCAAACATGCCAAATAAACTCTGACCTCGAAAGGACATAAAATGCAAATCACCGTTAAAACAATCAAGCCTTGCGATTACGATACTCCATTTCCAAAGATGGAGGCTGAAGTCATGTTTTACGACGAAACCGCCGAATATCATAACAGTGCATCCATCCATGTTTTTATCGACAAGCGGGACGCTCTTCTTTCCGATTTAAAGGAAGAGTCGATTCAGACTGCAATTGGCTTCTTAAAAGCTGCATTAGAATCCCGCGTTTAGAAATATTTTCGGCCACAATATTTATAATGAACTGCTTGAGTTTCTCTTTAATCATGTGATTTCTCCTTTCTCTCCCTCGAAAGGGAGGCCAAGGAGTCGGAGGCTACACCTGAAAGGTATAACCACGTCGTTGGACACCGCCCAAAAGACGGCGGGTCAACGCCGACCCCGTTGGCAGAATTAAAATTGTAGGAGACAGAAGTTGAAAATACCTGAGGCAATTCGTTCATTAGTGCATAAAATCGGACTAGCCAATTTTGTTGCTGTTACGACACTTTTAGTAACCATTGGCACCTTTTATTACCAATTCTGGAGGGTAACTTACAGCATCAAGGCTACAATTATTACTTTAATGCCAAACTATAATGGTGCAGCACTTGCGACTGATATTGTTTTCACCAACAATGGCAACCGACAATGCTCAATAGCCAAAGCCTCATTAATGTCAAAATCAACTTTTAACAACGAAAAATATAAAGATTACGAAAATGGTTACAGCATGATGGATTCTGCACAAGTTCCATTTTCCATTAACCCAAATGAGGTGGTCTCAAAGCAACTACTATTTGGAGAAGGTAATACAATTCCTGAATATAAAATTCCACAATGCCTTCAAGACCCGAATTGTTTGAAGGCAGACATATCGGATTATCGACTCGTTGTGGTGGTGATTGACGGCGATGGAAATTGTCACGAGGTTGTGTCCGACGTGCTGACAAAAGCAAGAAATAATACTGATGAGTTTGAAGTTGCCAGATTGCCAGTGATTCTGAAACTTATGCCGACGCCGGTCAATAAGAGCCTTCAGTCAAGTGGGTTTCCACAACGTCGCATCATGCAGCCTAAGTGACGATATGGTTCTGGACAGAATGATGCCAACCATCGGGTGGTGCGGTCAAGACCGCACACCCTCAGTCCCGTTGAACAATATTCGAAGGGAATGACACCAATGACTATTTGCAAAATATTTGAAAAATCAGCAGAGAGGTTTTTGCGCCAGTGTATAACAGCAGTAATGTTACTTCTACTCTTGGCTTCTCTGGCTGAAGCTGAAGCTAAACAAGGCAAACAGCTTATGGCTTATGGAGATATTCCGTTCGGCATTTCGGCCAATAAAACGAAAAACCTTTTGAAGAAAAAGTTTAGGCGTGTTGACGAGTTATATTCTCATCAAACTTTTGTGGGGTATAGGGCTGAACTTCGTAAAGGGCTAATGGGAGTATACTATGCAGACTACAATATTTACAGAGGCAAGCTAGTTTCAAGTGAGGTTGTGGGACCGGATGATTTCGTAGAAAAATACATGAAAAAGAAATTTGGTGAACCAACTCGAAAGTCACCGACATCGGTTACCTGTGGACATTCAATTCGTTCGACAGGTACTTATAATTTGGACAATTTGATATGGGATGTCGAAGGTGGCATGGTTGCGATCGAGTATCAGTGCCGCGACCGCTCACTCACGAAAGCAGGTGTTATTAAAGCTGCTCAGTAGCTAAAAGATGAGTTGTGAGGAGTTAAAAACTGAGAAAAACCGAATGTCCAACAAGGCTTACGACCTGCCCGAGAACCCGACAGGTCAAAGCCTACCCGTTATGCGGGAACAAGGATGAACAAGAAATACATTCTGGAGTGCCTACAACATGACGACATGTGATGAAATTGATGAAATTAAGAAACGTCGAATTTGCTTTCAATGTGTGGGCGATGATTACCTTAGTGATGAAATTTTAGAACATGGAAAGGTAAGGAAATGCTTCTATTGCGGCACAAAACAAAAAACATATGACATCGGAAATATGTCTGAACGTGTCGAAAAGGCTTTTGAACAGCATTTCGTTCGTACTTCCGACCAACCATCTTCTTTTGAATATACAATGATGGCAGACAAAGAATCCAACTACGATTGGGAACGCGAAGGTGAGGAAGTCGTGTGTGCAATCATGAATGCAGCAGAAATTCCAGAGGATGCAGCATCAGATATTCAGCAAATTCTGTCTGACAAATATTACGATTTTGAAGACGCAAAACTAGGAGAAGAATCTGAATTCTCTTCTGAGTCTTATTATACAGAAAGTTCCACAACCGACGCGAAATGGCAGGAAGAGTGGAGAGAATTTGAGCGGTCTTTAAAAACAGAAACTAGATTTTTCAGTCGTGCGGCATCACATCTATTATCATCAGTATTTGATGGCATCGACAAGATGCAAACACGACAAGGACTGTCTCTAGTCGCTGAGGCCGGACCTGCCACATCTATATCCTCATTTTACCGCGCCCGATACTTCCAGTCAGACGATTCGCTTGAAGACGCCCTAGCTCGTCCCGATAAACATGTCGGATCTCCACCATCCTTTTCCGCCAAGGCGGGACGAATGAATGCACATGGTATTTCCGTTTTTTATGGAGCCAACAATCCTGCGGTCGCAATTACAGAAGTGCGCCCACCAGTAGGAAGTAAGGTGGTTGTAGCACGGTTCGATATCATCCGTCCCATTCGTCTTCTTGACCTAACTGCTCTCGATTTAGTTGCCACCAGTGGCAGTGTTTTTGACTCTACTTACATTGAACGCCTTGAACGGACCATGTTCTTAAGGAATCTCAGTCGTCGAATAACAATTCCAGTAATGCCAGATGATGAGTCACTTGAATATCTCGCAACACAAGCAATTGCAGACTTCCTTGCATCAGAAAATACACCACCGCTTGACGGAATTATTTTCCCATCTGTCCAAACTGCTGGTGCAGCTCTAAATGTTGTTTTGTTCCATAAGGCTTCACGCATAGAAGAAATTGAACTGCCTAAAGGAACAGAGATCACCACCAATATTGGCTACATGACGGAAAATGGATGGGAAGATGACTTTACTATTTATGAGGAAATCCCAAAAAGCACAGAACAAGCCACTGCAACAGACAATTTCACCTTTGTACCTTTTCCAGAATTATCATCTTTTGATGCACGCCCTTTTACGTTGAAGGTAAAATTAGAAGATGTGTCCGTTCACATTGTGGAGGCTGTAAAGTATGAGACGCATTCTAGTCAAGTTCGCAGGCACAGATGGGAGAAGCAAGATGTTGAATCTCAGAAATTTGATGCATCAACGCTAAGCATTGAATTCTGATACATAACCAGGCTTACGACCCGCCAGCAAAAGTTAGCGGGTCAAAGCCATGCCCGTTGGAAGAAAAATTGAGAATTACATAAACATAAAGGGTGGTGAAATATTGTGGAATTCGAAATTTTGATCAATGACACCTTTCTCAATGTTGTCCCTTCAACTTCCCTCTCACCAGTGAGCAATAAACACATCTTAAGCCTTGCAAACGATTTTGAAGGTGGGGAATGGCGTTTCAAGAAGTTCCAGAACTTCATATGGGATAATATTGCCGAGACGTCTTTGTCACAAAAAGAAAGGATGTCTCTTGTAAATCATTCTCATTCGCTGTTATCTGCTGCTGCTGAGAATCTCAGATTGACTGATGCTCAAGGAGATATTAGCAAAGGAAGTGAACTGGCGGAAGTTGTGCTTTACGGAATCATGAAGGAATATTACAAAGCCTTACCAGTGGTGCCTAAGATATTTTATAAGCAAAATTCTCAAGACAATGCAAAAGGCGCAGATAGCGTACATATAGTTATTGACGATAACGACTTTTCTTTATGGTTTGGAGAGGCTAAGTTTTACAACAGTATTGATGACACACGAATTTCAAAAAAAGTTGAGTCAGTTGGCAATTCAATAGCAAGTGATAAGCTGAGGAAGGAAAATAGTATTATCACCAATGTTTCTGACTTGGACTTACTTCCAATAGCAGAACCTCTCAGACAATTGATTAAAAACGCCCTCTCGCCAAAACAGTCTCTCGACGAATTGAAAGTCAGAATTCACATTCCAATTCTATTACTCCATGAGTGCTGCATCACCAAACAATGCATTGAAATGTCACAAAAATATAGAGAAGATATAATTACTTATCACAAGGATCGGGCGACTGCCTACTTTAAGAAACAAATAGAAAAAATTGGGAACTCATTTAAGTATGAAGACCTAAAGTTTCACATCATACTCTTGCCAGTCCCATCTAAAAAAGCAATAGTCGACAAGTTCCTCGGAAATGTACTGCACTACAAGGAGCAGAACAAATGATCGATATTTTTAATGCGTGCAGTAGAGTCAACGAGCTTTTATTTGCCGATAAAACTAATGAGGCAAGAAACGAATTAATCCGCGTACTGGATTATCACGAAAAGCATGATCTCCCCTACAGCGCCCTATTGAATCACCTTGTTAGAGAAACAGGTCTCTATCCTTACCTT
>JAQUCQ010000199.1 GCA_028686145.1 Desulfuromonadaceae bacterium
GGGAATCTATACCGCCGGGTGATTTTCCCGATTATCCTGCCGGGAGTTGGGGACCTGAGGCCGCCGACCACCTTTTAGCAAGTGAGGGGCACCACTGGCTGCAGCCTGTCATAAAAACGGGAGAAAATGCATGATAAGGGTATGCGACGATCTGGAGGCATTGAGCCTTGCTGCCGCAGAACTATTCGCGGCTGAGGCGCGGCAGGCGGTGGAGGCCCGCGGCAGCTTCACCGTCGCGCTTGCCGGTGGAAGCACACCACGCCGTACCTATGAACTCCTGGCCAGTAAATCCTTCCGAGAGCTGATCCCGTGGCAGAACACGCATATTTTCTGGGGTGACGAACGCTGCGTCCCTGGCGACGACCTCCGGAATAATGCCCAGATGGCGCGGCAGGCGCTGCTCAACCACGTTCCTATCCCCCAGAATCAAGTCCATCCCATGGTCTGTGATCGTTCTCCGCAGGAGGCCACAGTGGAATATGAAGCGCTTCTGCGCAGTTTTTTTGCCGAAGGCCGCCCTCAATTCGATCTGGTACTGCTGGGGCTTGGGGAAAACGGCCACACGGCATCCCTCTTTCCCGGCACGCCAGTTCTGGAAGAGCAGCAGCACTGGGTGGCCAGCGTTTATGTGGCCGAAGAAAAGCTGCACCGGCTTACCCTGACGGCCGCGGTCATCAATCAAGCATCACTGGTTGTTTTCCTGGTCTCGGGCTCCGCCAAGGCGCCAATCTTGCGAAACGTATTGAAAGAGGCGCAGGATCCGCACAACATTCCGGCCCGACTGATCAAGCCAATAGACGGCGGATTGCTGTGGCTAGTGGACCGGGATGCTGCCCGTCTCTTGCGACAACGAAAGGAGTAACAATTCATGAGTTTTATACCAGTACCACTCACGCAGCTCCCTGCCTGGCAGGCGCTGGAGACCCACCACCAGAAAATCAAGAGCGTCCATCTGCGGCAGCTTTTTGCCGATGACCCTCAGCGCGGCATGCGTTTCACGATCGAAGATGCCGGGTTCTATTTCGACTATTCCAAGAACCGCATCACCGAGGAAACGATCAGACTGCTCCTGAGCTTGGCTGATGAATCAAGGCTGCGTGAACGGATTGACGCCATGTTCCGTGGTGATAAAATCAATACGACAGAGAACCGTGCGGTGCTCCATGTGGCACTGCGAGCAGACCGCGATCAGTCGATTATGGTCGATGGAACAAATGTGGTGCCTCAAGTCCACGAAGTTCTGGACAGAATGGGCCGATTCGCCAATCGTGTTCGTAGCGGACAATGGCGTGGACATACCGGCAAGCGCATCCGCACTGTCATCAACATCGGCATCGGCGGCTCGGATCTCGGCCCGGTGATGGCCTACGAAGCGCTACGCTACTATAGCCAGCGCGACATGGCATTTCGTTTCGTCTCAAACGTTGACGGCACCGATTTTGCGGAAGCAATTCATGGCCTTGATGCCGAAGAGACGCTGTTTATCATTTCCTCGAAAACCTTCACCACTCTGGAAACGATGACCAATGCCCGTACGGCACGGCAATGGGCAGTGCAGACTCTGGGGGACGAACAGGCTGTTGCCCGGCACTTTGTCGCCGTCTCCACTAATGGGGAAGCGGTGGCGAAGTTCGGGATCGATACGGAAAACATGTTCGGCTTTTGGGACTGGGTTGGCGGCCGCTACTCGATGGATTCAGCCATTGGCCTTTCTACCATGCTGGCCATTGGCCCGGAACATTTCCGTTCCATGCTGGCCGGATTCCGGGTGATGGACGAGCATTTTCTGACCGCCCCGTTTGCCAGGAACCTGCCGGTGCTGATGGGCCTGTTATCCGTGTGGTACAGCAGTTTCTTTGCGGCGCAGACAGCGGCAATACTCCCCTACGACCAGTACCTGAAACGTTTCCCGGCCTACCTCCAGCAACTTGGTATGGAAAGCAACGGCAAGCACGTTACACTGGATGGCCAACCAGTTTCGTACCAGACAGGACCGATTTTGTGGGGCGAGCCGGGCACAAATGGCCAGCACTCATTTTATCAGCTCATACATCAGGGGACCAGACTCATTCCCTGCGATTTCATCGGTTTTTGTCAGACCGTCAACCCACTCGATTCGCATCATGACATATTAATGGCAAACCTGTTCGCCCAGACAGAAGCGCTCGCCTTCGGCAAGACGGCGGATGAGGTAAGGAACGAGGGGACACCGGATGGGCTGGTGCCACATCGCGTGTTCGAGGGGAATCGGCCGACGAACACGATCCTTGCCGAACGACTGACGCCGGAGACTCTGGGCAAACTGGTGGCACTCTACGAGCACAGCGTTTTCACACAAGGCGCAATATTGCAGATCGACTCTTTCGACCAATGGGGCGTTGAGCTGGGTAAAAAGCTGGCGATGAACATTCTACCCGAGCTAAAACTGGCCGATGAACCTGAGCTAGAACATGACAGTTCGACAAATGCACTCATCCGGCATTTCAGGAGCAAAAAAACATTTCTCTAACAGATTGGACTTGAAGCGGAACAATCCGAATAAATATGCATCGATCGCACCGTATCAACCTGCATCATTGCAAAGACAGGAGAAATTCCAGTTATGAGACCAGATAGCGACCAGCCTCAATCTTCCGAATCGAGGCCAAAGACAAAAGATGATCTTAAAACCCTTCCAATACCGGAACTGCAGGAAAAACTGGGATCATCACCTGACGGCCTCAGCCAAGCCGAGGCGCAGAACCGGCTTGACCAGTATGGGCCCAATGAAATTGAGGAAAAGAAAACCAATCCGTTCCTGAAATTTCTTTCCTACTTTTGGAGCCCCATCCCGTGGATGATCGAAGCAGCCGTGATCCTTTCGGCGATAGACCGGCATTGGGTAGACTTTGGTATCATCCTTGTTCTGCTTCTAGCCAACGCCATTGTCGGATTCTGGGAAGAACACCAGGCGGGTAATGCTATTGCCGCGCTGAAGGCCAAGCTGGCAAACAAGACCCAGGTGAAACGTGATGGAAAGTGGACATACCCTGCGGCGCGAGACCTGGTACCGGGCGACGTCATCCGCATGCGCTTGGGCGATATTGTGCCGGCAGATGCACGCCTGCTGGATGGTAATTCAATAGAAATTGATCAGTCCGCGCTGACAGGAGAGTCGTTACCCGCCACGCGCAAACCCGGCGAGGCGGTCTTTTCAGGTTCGATTATCCGCTTGGGCGAAATTGACGCGATGGTATACGCCACCGGCGCAAACACCTATTTCGGCAAAACCGCGCAACTGGTGCAGCAAGCACACACCGTCAGCCACTTCCAACGTGCAGTGCTGAAAATCGGCAATTACCTGATCGTTCTCGCCCTGGCACTGGTAACGGTAATTATTACCGTCGCACTCTTCCGTGGTGATCCGATCCTTACCACGTTGCAGTTTGCATTGGTGCTGACCGTGGCCGCGATTCCCGTGGCAATGCCCACAGTGCTTTCGGTGACCATGGCAGTCGGCGCACGACTGTTGGCAAAAAAAGAGGCAATTGTTACCCGACTGGCGGCCATTGAGGAATTGGAAGGCGTGGATGTGCTCTGCTCGGACAAGACCGGCACATTAACCCAGAACAAATTGACGCTGGGCGACCCATTCAGCGTAACCGGTATCACTGCCGATTATGTCATCGTCAACGCCGCGCTGGCTTCACGATCTGGAAGTACGGACACCATAGACCTGGCCGTACTGGGTGGCCTGAAAAACGATCAGATTTTGGAAGACTTTCAGGTGCTTCATTTCCAGCCGTTTGACCCGGTGAACAAGCGCACCGAAGCAACCATCAAAGGGACGGATGGTAAACAGTTCAAGGTCACCAAAGGTGCGCCGCAGATAATTATGGAATTGTCGGACAATGCCGGACAAGTGAAGGACGGCATTGAGAAAGCTGTTAATGAATTTGCGGCGCGCGGCTTCCGCTCGTTGGGTGTGGCCCGGACAGACGAGCACGGAGCATGGCAGTTTCTTGGTGTGTTGCCGCTGTTCGATCCTCCTCGGGATGAAGCCAGGACAACCATCGCAACCGCCCGGCAGATGGGAGTTAATGTCAAGATGGTAACAGGCGACCAGGTTGCCATAGCTCGGGAAACAGCCGGAAAACTAGGGCTGGGCACAAATATCCTTGATGCGAGTGGTTTCGGTGACACCAAACATCACGAGACTGCCCAGTTGGCGGAATCTATCGAGAATGCGGACGGCTTCGCCCAGGTATTCCCCGAGCACAAGTTTCATATTGTGGATGTGCTCCAGCAACGCGGACACATCGTCGGTATGACAGGCGATGGAGTAAACGACGCACCGGCACTGAAGAAGGCCGACTGCGGCATCGCCGTTTCAGGCGCAACGGACGCGGCCCGCGCTGCGGCGTCAATCGTGCTGATGACATCAGGCCTGTCGGTGATTATAGATGCCATGAAAGAGAGCCGGAATATCTTTCAACGAATGAACAGTTATGCCATCTACCGCATTGCCGAAACGCTCCGCGTCCTCTTGTTCATGACAGTAGCAATCATGGTGTTCAACTTCTATCCAATGACCGCAGTCATGATCGTCATGTTGGCGTTGCTTAACGACGGGGCAATTTTATCTATTGCGTATGATAATGTTCAGTACAAAGACAGGCCCGAAGCCTGGAACATGCGCATGGTGCTTGGGGTTGCCACGGTACTCGGCGTCATAGGTCCGGTGGCTGCATTTGGCCTGTTTTATATCGCTGAACGTGTGTACTTCCTTGACCGCCTGCATATCCAAACGCTCATGTACCTGATGCTGTCGGTGGCTGGCCATCTGACGATTTTCCTCACACGTACACGTGGTCCATTCTGGTCCATGCGCCCTGCACGAATTCTATGGATCGCCGTGCTCGGTACGCAAATCCTGGCAACGCTGATTGCTGTGTACGGATTGTTTATGGCCCCCATAGGCTGGAGCTGGGCGTTATTTGTCTGGGGCTATGCGCTGATATGGTTCCTTGTAAACGATCGCCTGAAACTGATTGCGTACAGGATTTTCGACCCAACTGCTGCACCTCTGTTGGGCAAGAATCCTACCTAATTTACGAAAGAACGGTCGGGAAAAACATGAGCAAACAAATACGGGTAAGCAACCCACTTTACAACATACTCCCCAAGGAAATAGAGGGATTTGGTGCCTTGGCTGAGTTGGCCCTTGATATGCGTTCATCATGGAACCATGCAACCGACAATGTATGGCGCACGCTTGACCCGGTATTGTGGGAACTCACACAAAATCCCTGGGTTGTTCTGCAGACTGTCTCGCGAGACCAGATTGAGAGCATGCTTGCCGATTCCGTTTTTCGCAAAAAAGTTGATGACCTGCTGCAGAGCAGGCGGCAAGCAGCTGAGGCACCGGCGTGGTTTCAGCACTATCACCCGCACTCTTCCCTGAGCCGCGTCGCATATTTCAGTATGGAATTCATGTTGAGTGAAGCTCTTCCGATTTACTCCGGAGGGCTTGGCAATGTAGCTGGAGACCAGCTCAAAGCTGCAAGCGACCTGGGCATGCCCGTCGTCGGAGTAGGACTGCTGTACCAGCAAGGCTATTTCCGTCAGGTTATCGACAAGGACGGCGCACAGCAGGCACTTTTCCCCTATAACGACCCTGGTCAACTGCCGATCACGCCTCTGCGCCGGCCTAACGGCGAGTGGTTGCGCCTAGAGGTCGCTTTGCCTGGTTACTCGGTGTGGCTGCGCGCCTGGCAAGTGCAGGTCGGTCGAGTAGTACTTTACCTGCTGGATTCAAATGATGCGGCAAATTTTCCCGCTCATCGAGGAATTACGAGCGAGCTGTATGGCGGCGGGCCGGAACTGCGCCTCAAACAGGAACTGCTTCTCGGGATTGGCGGTTGGCGGTTACTCAGTGCGCTGGGCATCCGTCCGGAAGTCTGTCACTTGAATGAAGGGCATGCTGCCTTTGCCGTATTGGAGCGTGCGCGAAGTTTCATGGAAGAATCCGGGCAACCTTTCGAAGTTGCGTTGGCCGTTACTCGAGCGGGAAACCTTTTCACTACCCACACCGCAGTGGCCGCCGGTTTTGACCGGTTCTCTCCGGCTCTCATCGAACAATACCTCGGTGCTTTTGCCGAGCAGAAGCTCGGTATTTCATGCCATGAGTTGCTGGCACTTGGCCGCCAAAATCCGAACGACCTGTCGGAAAGCTTCAATATGGCCTACCTGGCCATTCACGGAAGCGGAGCGGTTAATGGCGTGAGCCGCCTGCACGGTGAAGTCAGTCGGGATATTTTTTCACCTCTCTTTCCGCATTGGCCACAGGACGAAGTCCCGGTTGGTCACGTGACCAACGGGGTTCACACACCGAGTTGGGATTCGTCTGATGCCGATGAGCTTTGGACGGAAGCCTGTGAAAAAGACCGTTGGTTGGGAACGACGGCAACTCTGGAACGAGATATACG
>JAQUCQ010000200.1 GCA_028686145.1 Desulfuromonadaceae bacterium
GGGTTTGAAGGTTCCTTGCGAAAAGAGAGCTGGTTGTCGGTTTATCCGGTAGATCCGGGCAACCCCGAGGCCGTATTGCATGAATAGTCATACAAAGCAATACACAGGTTACAGAAGCATTTTGCTGAAGCAATTGTGCCTATTTGACAAGCTGTGACACAGGTATCAGATGCACACCTTGGCCTGCAAGCCCAGGTAGGACCGCTGCCAGGGTTGCTATTGTTACCGGATGTGGATGGCAGATTGCTATCGCCGAGCCATTTTTCCTGGCCAGCCTGATCGCCTTATTGATCTGACCAAGGATATAGTTAGGATCTTGTTCATTATCCAAAAATACATTCCGGCGGGCAGATTTGACACCAAGTTGTTGTGCAACCTTCCAACCGGTACTTTCGGGTGATGTGACGCTGTCGATAAAGAACAGGTCGTTCTTTTTCAATATTTGAAGCACTGCCCTCATCTTTTCCTCTTGCTCAGTAAATTCCGAGCCCATGTGGTTATTGACTCCGATGGCTGCAGGAAACTGTTGCAAGAATCCAGATACTCGTTTCTGCAACTCTTCGGCATCCATAGTCACCAACAGACCATTTGATTCCAGGCGACGTGCCGGCCATCCTTTGGGCTGCATCGGAATATGGATCATCGTCTCAATATTATTAGAAGTCGCATACGCCGCAACATCCTTATCAGCCCGAAGTCCCGGAATTATTGCAAAAGTCAACGGGACTTTAATTGCCGCCAGCGAACGGGCCTCCGACAAACCACTCCCCATATCATCGATAATAATTGCCAAACGACCAGACGGAGCAACACTCTGTCCTGATCGTTCTGGTTTAGTAATTGGGGCAGGTGATGGATAATCACTCCGTTCTTTGAGAGGAAGCGGGGATTCACCTGCCGGTTCTGTTCTGGAAACCTCCGGAGCAGGCGGAGAAATATTGCCCGGTTTTACCTGCGTAATGGACGGTTGTGGAGGAGCCTCTACCGGTTTATTAGCAGGAGAAGATATGAAGTACACGGCAACTGCTCCGATAATCAGCAGCAACATGACGAAAGCAGCCGTCCGGGACCCGGACGGCTGCTTTCGTGATTTTTTTCTGGCTGGAACGGCCATTATTGTTCCGACTTCCTTTTAGTATAATTCGTGTTACATACTCATCTGATCTGTAATACTTGTGACAAACTAATAATGATTTATTACTTCTCTTTTCCCATCAATTTCATGAGTTCCCACCCTTTAAGCAGGTCAAGAGCCCGCTGCACCTGATAATCATTCTTCAAATTTTCTTCCAGCTTTTGAGGATTTTTTTCCAGCTTCTCATCTTTTTTATTATCTTTCATTTCTTCTTTTTTTACGTCTTCAGGCGGCGTTTTATCTTCACTTTCAAAATGATTTTCAAGATCTTTTTCGCTCAGGTGCATAAGATCTTTTTTAGCAGTTGTTTTTGGGAGTTCAAGCGATTCTACCACAATATCAGGTGTTATTCCTTTAGCCTGAATTGAACGTCCACTGGGAGTGTAATAGCGGGCGGTCGTTAAACGCAGGCCGGAATTGTCGGAGAGTGGAATAATGGTCTGTACCGAACCCTTGCCAAAACTCTGGGTGCCAAGAATGATGGCGCGTTTATGATCCTGTAATGCCCCGGCAACAATTTCCGATGCACTGGCACTACCGCCATTGATTACGACGACAATCGGATAATTTGGCTCTTTGTCCCCTTTTTTGGCGAGAAACTGCATCTTGGATTCTTTTTCGCGCCCTTCAGTATAGACAATCATCTGGCCGGCGGGGATAAAATGGTCAGCAACCTTGACCGCCTGATCAAGCAAGCCGCCTGGATCATTGCGCAGATCGAATACCAGCCCCTTAAGCTCGCCTTTAGCTTCTTCCTTCATTGTTTTGAGCGCCTTTGACAAATCATCATCAGTTTTTTCCTGAAACTGGGTAATGCGCACGTAACCATAACCGCCATCCATCAGGTGGAACCGGACACTTTTTACCTGAATTATGTCACGAATTATCGGGAATTCCTTCGGTCTATCAAATCCATTACGCATAATGGTCAGGATTACTTTAGTACCCTTCGGCCCCCGCATGCGCTTGACAGCGTCATTAATATTAAGATCCTTGGTAAATTTGTCGTCAATTTTGAGAATCATGTCACCGGATTTGATTCCTGCTTTGAATGCCGGAGTATCTTCAATTGGTGAAATGACAGTCAGAACGCCTTCCTTTACGGAAATTTCAATTCCCAGCCCGCCAAAAGCTCCTCTGGTATCAATCTTCATTTCCTTATAGGTATCAGGTGGCATAAATGAACTGTGCGGGTCAAGCGACGAGAGCATACCGTTTATGGCGCCATAAATCAGTTTTTTGGTATCAACTTCTTCAACATAGCTCTTCTTGATGATCGCCATAACATCCGTGAAAAGTTCGATCGAATCATAATCACTCCCCTTTCCCTCAGCCATGCTGCGTTGTTGGGAGCTGATAATAAAGATGGACAAAAATGCTACGACAACTGCAAAAGCAACAATCATCTTTGTTTTTTTACCGCCTGGTACACTCATTTGTTTCCTCCAGATATTTATATGCTTCCCGTACTATAGTTAGTGAACCCATCCGGCCGGATCAACCGGCTTGCCCTGATAGCGGATTTCAAAATACAGCAGGCTTCCCTTGGTTGAATCAATATCACCCACTGTTCCGATTGTTTCGTGTCGTGTAACCTCAGCCCCGGTTTTTTTTGTAAGATGTGACGCATGGGCATACAGGGAAAAATACCCCCCCCCATGATCAATAATCATCATATTACCAAAACCTTTGAAATAATCGGCAAAAATAACGGTCCCTTCGTATATTGCCTTAATTGCTGTTCCGGTCGGCGCTGAGATCGACTCCCCTTTGCTGAAGGTAAATGAGTTAAATTCCGGATGTTTATGTTTGCCATATGACTCAATCACTTCACCTCTAACTGGAAGGGACATGCGCCCTTTCTGCGAGGCAAAGCCACGATCAGGAACCGGTGGCAGCTCTACAAGTGGCGTCAAATGTGAGCCGGATTTTTTACGGCGAGATAAAAGCTTACGGCGACTTAAAGCTTCCAGACGGGTAATCATTGTCTGCAGTCGTGCGGCGTTGGTCTCTAGTTCCTTTAAGGAAGCTTCATAGCTCTTACGATCCTGACGAACCTTACCAAGATAGGCCGCTTTCTTACTTTTTTCCTCTTCAATCTCACGCTTCTTCTGCGCTATACCTTTCATAATGCGCTCTTTTTTTAACGCATCACGCTCCAGATTCGCTTTAAGGCCCTTAAGCTGGTCAATTTTTTTGTTATAATCAAGGAATATTTTCTTGTCATTCTCAAGAATGGACTTCATGTAACGGATATTTTCGGCCAGTTGTGGAAACGACTCTGCAGAAAAGAACATCCGTAAAGCACCAAGTTCTCCTGCTTTATATAATGACGTCAAGCGTCGCTCGATCTCCGTCCTCTTACGACTAGCCTCTTCCGTTACCTTTTGAATCTCGTGACCGGTACGATCAAGACTTGTCTCAACGCCATGCAGGTCATGACTGAGATGGCCAAGATCAGACTCTTTCTGTTCCAAATTCCGTAGAATCTCCTGAAGCTCGGTGGAAACAGCTGCTTCAACCTTACGGGTCTTGGTAATAAGCTGCTTCTGAGCCCTGATCTCGCGCTTGACACCACTTAGCTCATCTTTGGGATTTTGTGCCAATGCCGAAGAGGTAACCACAATCAACAGAGCAAATATACCTGCAGTTCTCCTCATCAGTTACACATTGATAAAGCGCTTCAGAGAGGTGAGACTTCCGACAAAGCCGAGCAGAGCTCCTGCCAATAACAATCCGCCAACATACTCCAACGGGAGAAAATTCAATCCGGATGAGACCGGATTAAAAGTAAGAAAATTTCCTGCATTATGCAGGAAACCTTCAAACAAACCATACAAGATAAGAATAGAAAGGACAGAACCTGCCATACCCTGTATCAATCCTTCCAGTAGAAAAGGAGCCTTAATGAAAAAACGTGTTGCTCCCACAAGAGCCATAACATCTAATTCGTCACGACGGGAATAAATAGTGAGTTTTATCGTATTTGAAACAATAAATACCACTGCAATTACCAGAAACCCGCCAAGCAGAGCACCAAGTAAGCGCATAAAATTCAAAAACGAATTAAAGCGTCGTACCCATTCTTCACCGTACTGTACCTCGGTAATGCCCGGAATCCGCTTTAGCGCAGTGACAAAGCTTTCGACCGAAGGAGTATCACGATAGGAACGCTTCAAGGTTATCTCAAATGAAGTGGGGAGAACCTCAGGACTTATTCCTTCCAGAATGGCTTCCTGACCCTTTAAACGGACTTTAAAACGTTTCAAGGCTTCATCACGTGTAACATAACTTACGCGAGAAGCTCCAGGCAGCGCCAGAATTTTTTCACGTAAAGCGCTTTGATCCGGACCGGTAAGCTCCTTGTCAAAATAAACGGTTACCTGTACCCGCTCACTCCAGTTTTCTGCAGCACTTTCAATATTCACATATACAAGCAAAAACAGGGAGACTATCAGCAGTGCCAGCGTGATAGTCCCGATTGTTACGACATTTACAAAAACATTTTGACGAATATTGGTTACAGCCCGCGCAAGATAGAAGCCCGCTTTACCGCCAAATACATCAGCGGCAAGCGCAGGGCGTTTAAAGCGCTTGATAGTCTCTGGCTGTTTCTTTTTCCATTTGTTCAACGATTTCCCCTTTATTCAACGTAACAAGACGCATATGACTCTGCTCTATCAGACGACGATCATGAGTTGCAACAACCACTGTTGTGCCACGAATGTTCGCTTCTTTAAAAATAGAAAGTATCTGATTTTTGTTTGCATCATCAAGATTGCCGGTCGGCTCATCCGCCAACAGAATCTTCGGATCGTTTACCAGAGCTCGTGCCAAGGCGACTCGCTGCTGTTCGCCACCGGAAAGACGCTGGGTTATAAGATTATATTTTGATTCTATACCCATCTGTTTGAGAATGTACATCGTCTTTTTACCGATGTCCGCCCTGCCCCACCCCAGCACTTCCAGCGTTATAGCAACATTTTCATATACGGTGCGATTATTCAACAGCTTGAAATCCTGAAAAACAACCCCGATAGAGCGGCGCAGCAGTGGAATCTGGGATGCAGGCATACGGGTTACATTCTGCCCGTCAATAAGAACCTGCCCACGGTTTGGAGTAAGTGCGCCATACAACAGTCGCAGCAGAGATGTTTTCCCTGCACCTGATGGTCCGGTCAGAAAGACAAACTCACCCTTCCCGATCTTAAGATCGATATTATTCAGCGCTGAAGCATCCTGCTGGTACGAAAGTGACACATTATGCAATTGAATCATAGATCACCATTCATTATAGGGGGTAGTCCCATCCGAGCTAATCCGGTCAGAACCGCTATGAACGTCATACACGTTTCCAGGAGAGGTGGTGCTATCAATATTCACACCATCTTGCGGTTGATTTTGATCTGAAGGGGGAGCAACGACAACCCAGGACTCAGATGATTGGGTAAACGGATCTTTGGGAATCTCTCTCATATACCTCTTTTCTTTTAGTTCGGCAATGGAATCCGGATATTTGCCCTGATCAGCATGAAACTGATCAATGACCGACCTGAAATTATAGAGATCTTCACGCAAAACAGCTTCTCTTGCTTTTATGACACCCCATTGGTAATTAGGCACAGCGATTGCTGCCAGAATGCCGATGATCGTAACGACAATCATCAATTCAATCAAGGTAAAACCCCGCCGTCCTAATTTCCGCCGTGCTCCCAAAAGTGGCGTCAACGTAGTTTTAAGCAGAGAATCACCACTCATTATATTTTGTTTTACCATCAAGTGCAGTTCCTTCACTCATCGAGTACACATCAAATACGTCCTCTTTGCCCCAGGTCGTTGAATCAGCTGAATCTACCGAAGAGCGTAGATTCCAGCCCCACGTGTCATCGTTGTTACTTTCGGGAGGATGAAAGGGATCGTATATCTTACGACGAAGAAATTTAATTTTCCCCGTTTTTGCATCGCCAAAATCACGGCCATCGAGCAATTCCTGTAAATCTTTCGGATAGCCGGATCCCGTTTTTAGCGGGCCGTCCGGCATTTTATCAAATTTCCGTTTATAATCGTCAATAGCACTACGAATTGTGCGAAGATTTCTGTGAAGCTCCATTTCTTTCGTACGCTGGGCTGTCATGCGGGTAAAAGGTATAACTCCAGCGGCCAGAATGCCTAGAATTGTCATGGTTACAACCAGTTCTATAAGTGAAAGTCCTGTACGGGCTTTTAATACATCAAACATATTACCTCGAAGCATTCGAGTTTTGAGATAAAACTTGCTTTAGTTCCCACGTAAATTGCCAATCACTGTAATGTTT
>JAQUCQ010000201.1 GCA_028686145.1 Desulfuromonadaceae bacterium
AGCCCAACTTTTGAGTCTATGCGACCTCCGACCAATCCGGAGTTATACGCCAGGCCGTGCGCGAACGGGACATCGACCCGAAAAAAATCGACCCGGATCAAATCCTCTGGAAGATCTCCGGCCTGAAAAACCGCCTGATCGGGCCAAAGGAGTTTACCCCGGACAGAAATGATCCGCTTGAAATCGCAACCGCCGCAGTGTATCCACGCTATCAGGAGTTACTGAAGGGATTTAACGCCATCGACTTTGATGACATCATCATGCTCTCCGTTCGCCTATTACAAACGACTCAGGCCATCCTCAGCTACTGGCAAGAGCACTTCCGCTACATCATGGTGGATGAATATCAAGACACCAATGCCTCGCAATATCTGCTTATTTCACTGCTGGCTCAGAAACATGGCAATATCTGTGTCGTCGGCGATGACGACCAGTCAATCTACGGTTGGCGCGGCGCCGAGGTGCAGAATATCCTCAACTTTGCCACAGACCATCCCGGCTGCGTAACGATCAAGCTGGAGCAGAACTACCGCTCCACCGGGGCAATTCTGGAAGCCGCCAACAGTGTCATCAAGAACAATCCGGTGCGAACGGACAAGGCGCTCTGGACGTCAGGCGGCACGGGGCGGGAGATCGAGCTGATTGTGGCGGGCAGCGAGGAGGAGGAAGCGGCACTGGTGGTGGAACAGATTATGCTGGAGCAATACCGCGAAAAACTGCGCTGGTCGGACCTGGCAATCCTGTACCGTTCCAATGCACAGAGCCGGGCCTTCGAGGAAAAGCTGCGCCTGGAGCGCATCCCCTACGTGGTTATCGGCGGGCAGCAGTTCTATGAGCGCAAAGAAGTCAAGGACGCCATCGCCTATCTAAAAGTTATTGATAACCCGAGCGATGAAGCATCATTGCTGCGCATCATCAATTTTCCCCGCCGGGGAATCGGCGATACGACCCTGATCAAACTGAACCAGTGGTCGATGAATCGTGATGTGCCGCTGTTTGAAGCGCTGGGGCGGGTGAATGAAATCGAAGAGCTTTCGCCGTCATGCAGAAAGACGGTGCTGGGGTTTCACTCCATGATGAAAGAGGTCATAGCCGGTTTCACCTCGCATAATATGGGGGCTCAAGTCAATGCCCTCTTCAACCGACTGCGGATCGAGGACGAACTGTATCGGACCCTGAACGACGCCAAGCAGTCCCGCAAACGGATTGAGAACATCGAGCAGGTGGTCAATTCGCTGGCGGCCTACGAGGCACAGAACCCTAAGGCAACGCTGTCGGCATTCCTTGAACGGATTTCGTTGATGGATGAAGACAAGCCGGCCGAAGATGGCAAGGAGCACGGCACCAATGCCGTCACCCTGATGTCGCTGCACTCCAGCAAAGGGCTGGAATTCAGCCATGTCTGGCTGGTCGGAATGGAGGAGAACCTGCTGCCGCACAAACGATCGATTGAAGAAGACCCGACAGTGGCCGAAGAGCGCCGTCTCTGCTATGTCGGCATTACGCGGGCCCGGAAATACCTGACAATTTCGCGCTGCATGACCCGGCGCAAATACGGCGCGGTTGAGGGCCAAAAACCGAGCCGCTTTCTGGCCGAGATTCCGGAGCATCTGCTGAATGGAGCTGCGGAAGGGACTGGGGACGATATGGCAGAACCGGCCGATCTGGCTGCGGATTTCTTTGCGCGGATGCTGGCAGAATAAGCCGTGCCCCCCACGCGCCCGCCGTCACTACCCAGTGGGCGAAGTCAAAAACAGCTTCAGCCAGGTCTTATCCCCTTTACACATTAGCTTTGACGGGACTTTTCCGTAGTGCTATTGTTTTGCCCGATAATTAGATTAATTACACCTTTTTAGTAAACAAACCACTGTCCTTTGGACTTTTACTGATCAAAATCATCAGGAGAATCAGGCGTGACTATCAGGGCTACAATAATCGCTTTCAGTATTGCTAATGCCATCATCTTATTTGTCATTATGATTGGCTTTGTCGCGTTCAGCAAACACCAGGGTGACAAACTTGAACGCTTGATCACCAAAGACTTTGTTTTTTCCAGAGCAGTTGATCAGGCATATAATAATGCTTTGCGCGCAGGCATCGCCCTGAGAACCATGGCGATAGATCCGGAGGATGAATTACCGGCCATCACATTTAAAAAAGCACGCCAGGAATTCATCACCAAGGCTAATGAATCACGTAAAGCGAACGCCGGCAAAGCCGGAGCGCTTATGGGGGAAGCTGTTGTTTTGTGGGCAACGGCTGATCCGATTAGAGACCGGATTGTGCGGCTGATCGAGGAAGGAAAACGCGAGCAGGCAATGGCGGAGATCGGTGAAGACACTGAAACATTACGCGACATCAAGGCACTTATTGATCAGGCCAAAACAGAGCAGGACAAAGAGTTGGCAGCATCCATAAAAGAGAATAGAGAATCTATTCGGAAAAGTCGCCTGGCTATTGCAGGTTTGTTGCTAACCGGAATGATCGGCATAATTGTCACAGTTCTGATTGCATTCCGGCGAGTCTTGCGCCCCCTTGAAAGACTTGTATCAGCAGTTACTAAAGTAGGGACTGGAGATCTTAGCCAAAAAATCAAGATCGGCAATCATGATGAACTGGGCAAGTTGGCCTCAGAGTTTAACACCATGGTAACCAGGCTCGGCAGCATGGTCGTAAAGATCGCCGGCACTTCCGGTGAGTTACAATCAGCCTCCACACAGATTGCTGACACAACGCAACTGGTTGTTGCCGCCTCAGAAATCCAGGTTATTGGAGTCAAAGAGACCTCATGCGCCGTAATAGAAATAACCTCTTCAATCCAGAGTGTGGCACAGAGTGTAGAGAAGCTCTCCATATCGGCAAGCGAGAGCTCAGCATCGACGCTTGAAATGGCGGCAAACATCGAGGCAGTTGTTCTCGACGTGGAAGGTCTTGACAGGTCGGTGGCGGATGTCAGCTGTTCAATCAACGAAATGGCAGCAACGGTCAAACAAATTAATGGCAGTGTCCAGCAACTGTCGGAAATTGCCGTGTCAACATCATCGTCAATAGCTCAAATGAACTATTCTATAAATGAAGTCGAGCGCAACGCCCTTGAGACCGCTTCCATTTCCGAAGGACTTCTTTCTGATGCCAACCTGGGCAAGGAATCAGTTGAAGCAACCATAGTTGGCATTCAAGAGATCCGCAAGGCCTCGGGTCTAACAAGTGAAGCGATTACATCACTTGATGCCAAGGCCGGCGATATCGGCAAAATCCTTCTGGTCATCAACGAGGTAGCAGAACAGACAAATCTTCTGGCTCTCAATGCCTCGATTATTGCCGCCCAGGCAGGTCCACACGGCAAGGGATTCGCTGTGGTGGCAGATGAAATCAAGGAACTTGCCAATCGGACCAAGATGTCCACCATGGAGATTGCCCATGTAATCAAGGAGGTTCAAAATGATACTCACAGAGCAACCAATACCATAGTAATGGCTGAAAAAAGCATCGCCAACGGCGAACGGCTGTCCAAAGAGTCCGAAAGTGCATTGCAGAAAATAGTCGTCGGCATACAACTATCCACTGAACGGATGGGGCAGATCGCCACAGCAACCGGCGAACAGGCCAAAGGAAGCCGGATGATCAGCGAATCAATTGAACACGTTTCAGAAATGGTCAAACAGATAGCTAATGCCACCAGCGAACAGAGCAAAGGAAGCGAACTGATAAGGGAGTCGGCCGAGATCATGAAATCGCTCACCGAAGAGGTCAATGTTTCCATCAGAGAGCAGGCAACTGTGAGTAATTTCATAGCCACCAACACTGAGCAAATCACCGACATGGTCCACCAGATCAAACAGGCCACAAACGAACAGAGCAGCAGCAGTAATCAGATAGTCCAATCGATGGATGCCATCCAGACTTCGGCGCATTCCAATGCAACCTCGACCAAAGCGCTCAACGATGTAATTGCAAACCTTTCCCTGCAGGTTAAATTGCTTCAGGAAGAAATGGCTAACTTCAGGCAATAATTCGAAAACGACCTGTAACAGCACCTGGGAGACAACAATCAACCGGGAGTTGATACAGGAGGCAGGCCGCTGGTACGGTTGTGAACGCACAGTTCTTTTCATCATTCTCAATTACAGCAGCCGAAAGTTGAACACACCCATGGATACTTCTATAGCACTTGTTCGCCGCTCTCCTGAGGAGCAGGCAAGCCTTGAAGCGATGTTTATTGAAATTTTTGAACATCGTTTCAGCTTTAATGAGCTAATTGGACTCCGGGTCGAGTCTTTTGACCCCGAATCGCCCCGTTTGACCTTTGATATGCGCCCGCAACTGGTCGGAAGCTATCTTCATAACCGTCTTCATGGCGGCGTCATTGCAACGGCACTGGATACTGTCGGCGGCTTTGCCGTTGCAGTGGCAATTACCGAAAAATATGCAACTGAGACGGCTGAACAGATCGCCACGCGTTTTGGCCGCTTCGGAACTATCGATTTGCGGGTGGATTACCTGCATCAGGGGATTGGCCGCAGCTTCCACGCCAGCGCCAGCGTTGTGCGCCTTGGCGGACGCATTGCCTCCGTGCAGATGACGTTGAAAAATGACGCCGACCTGTTGATTGCCACCGGCACGGCTGCCTACATCATTAACTGACCCGTTCATTACGATATGCCTCGCTTTGAATAGACCTACCGTCCACAGGAGACCACATGAACTCCTCTAACGACACCGCAGCATACGTTGCCAGCCTGATGGCGATTGATAAAACCACTCTTCCCACCGATGGCGGCGAACGCTTCAACCGCCTGATTTTCGCCCGTTCCCCTTACCTGCTGCAGCATGCCGAAAACCCCGTCGATTGGTATGAATGGGGGCCGGCGGCTTTTGACCGGGCCCGCTCAGAAAGCCTGCCAATTCTGCTCTCCATCGGCTATGCCACCTGCCACTGGTGCCATGTCATGGCCCATGAATCATTCAGTGACGATGAGGTTGCCGCGCTGCTGAACCGCCATTTTGTCTGCATCAAGGTTGATCGGGAGGAGCGCCCCGACATCGACGATTTCTATATGGCCGTTTCACAGACGCTGACTGGGAGCGGCGGCTGGCCACTGAATATCTTCATGACTCCCGAGAAGAGCCCGTTTATGGCGGTAACCTACCTCCCCAAGCGGGGCGGCATGAGCGGCATGAGCGGCCTGATGGAACTGCTGGCGAATATTGCCACGCTCTGGCGACAGCGCCCGGATATGATCGAGCGGAACTGCCAAGGCATCATGGAGGCTCTGGAGGGAGCACGGGGACTTCAAAGGAATGAGACAAACGCAGGCATCACGCTTGTTACCGAAAAATCGCTGCAGCAGCTGAAAGAGCTCTATGACCCGAAGAACGGCGGTTTCGGCACCGCCCCAAAATTCCCGATGCCGATCTATCTAAGCTGGCTGATAGATCAGGGGCTGTCGAACGACCCGGCAGCACTGGATATGGCACTACACACTGTACGGCAGATGAGAGCCGGTGGCATTTGGGATCAGCTTGGCGGCGGATTGCACCGTTATTCAGTTGATCAGCTCTGGCTGGCGCCGCACTTCGAAAAGATGCTCTACGATCAGGCGATGCTGGCCCATGTCGCTGTTGAAGCCTTCAAAGCCACCGGCGACCCGCTATATCGCGCCATCTCCGAAGATATCCTTACTTTTGCCAGTCGGGAACTTCGCGCGACGGAAGGAGCCTTTTGCTCGGCACTGGATGCTGATTCGGAGGGGGTCGAAGGAAAATTTTATCTCTGGGACAAGAGGGAGATTGACGCCAGCCTCGGCCCGGATGCCGAGCTGTTCTGCCGTTTCCATGCGGTGACCGATGAGGGAAATTTCGAAGGCCATAACATCCTTACCGCTTCGTTTGTTCCAAGTGAGTTCTGCAGCCGGTACGGCCTGGACCCGAAAGAGACTGACGAACTGCTGAAACGGTGCCGGGTAAAGCTTTTGGAACAGCGGGAGAGACGCATTCGGCCGCTCCGTGACGATAAGATCATCACCTCCTGGAACGGCCTGATGATCGGGGCACTCGCCGCCATAGGTATTACCTGCAACAGGCCGGAATATATTGCCACCGCCTCCCGGGCAGCCTCTTTCATCCTCTGTTCCCTCCGCCGCACCGACGGCAGACTGCTCCGCAGTTACCTGAACGGCGCATCGGATGTTCCCGCTTTTCTGGAGGATTATGCCTTTCTTTCCGGAGGTCTGTTGGACCTCTACGAAGCAACTTTGGATCAGAACTGGCTGAGTGAGGCACGCACACTTGCGGAAGCTATGCTGCGCCTGTTCCGGGATCCCGATACCAGCGAATTCACCTTGATCGGTCACGACGCCGAGCAGATGCCAGGCCGTGTTTCGTCCGACCATGACGGGGGGACACCTTCGGCTC
>JAQUCQ010000202.1 GCA_028686145.1 Desulfuromonadaceae bacterium
CCTCTCTGACAAGTTCGGCCACTACTTGTACCAATGCCGGATGTGTTGTGACAGCCATATCTGGTTCTTTGGCGGACAACATATTCGGTTTCAGCAGAACCCTGTCTCCGCGTCTAATAAACGCAGACATGCCACCAATTGGTTCAAGTAATTCAATTACTGCATGTCGCAATCTTGAAAGCTCATACCCCTCGGCTGTAGTAATTGATACCGTTTCCACGAAAAGTCCTCTTTGATTTTTATGTTACCGTTATTTTAAATAAAGAAAGGGGATGACCAAAGTCATCCCCACTATATCACAGACATCAGAAATTAACAGAATCAGACGATTAATGCTCGACTGCTTTGGCCATGCCGAGACCGGTATTCTGGCGGACATAGACTTCGTCAAACATATCTTCAGAACGCTTATTAGGAAACAACAGGCATCCCAGTATCGCGGCAATAAAACCAAGCGGAATAGAGACGATACCGGGATTTTTCAGTTTAAAGAGCGGCTTGTCAAGACCCATCATCGACGTGCCGTCTTTCAGTTCGTCAATCCTGGCTTTGGCCAGTGCTTTGGTGTCTTTTTCTGACAACATCTCTCCAGCCGGAAGCTCGGCCTGCTTTTTCTCCATGGCAACCACCACTTTTTTAGCCCCGGCAGCTACAACCTTCGGATACGTCATGTTTGGTGACACCATTACTAACCCGATGGAGGCGATCGTGCCGACAACCAGACCAGAGACAACTCCGGCAGTGTTGAATTTGCGCCAGAACAGCGACAACACCACGACCGGTAGATTGCCAGAGGCAGCCACGGCGAAAGCCAGGGCAACCAGATGGGCTACATTGGCTTTCTCGGCCAGCAGACCGATAATTATGCCGACAGCGCCAACAACCACCGAGGTAATGCGGGCAGCCATAACCTGCTCATGCTGGTCTGCATGCCCGTCCTTGATAACGTTGACATAGATGTCATGGGCGATGGCTGCTGAAGCAGCCAGAACCAGTCCGGACACAACCGCCAGGATAGTGGCGAAGGCAACTGAGCAGAGGAATGCCAGGAAGAGATCCCCTATGATAGGGGCAATATCGGCTCCCAACTGTTCTGCCAACATCAATGTAGCCATATTGCCACCTGGGTCAACCGAGATAATTCCCTGCGGTGTCAGACTGATGGCTGCGCCAAACCCGAGCAATGTGGTGAGGACGTAAAATGTTCCGATAATAAACATAGCGACGATAACTGACTTACGTGCAGCCTGTGCGGTCGGAACGGTGAAAAACCGCATCAGGATGTGCGGCATGCCGGCAGTGCCGAGCACCAACGCCATACCGAGTGATATCTGGTCAAGCGGATTTTTGAGGAACAGGCCCGGCTCAAGAAAGCGCTGGCCGGCACTGGTCCCGGATATGTTTATGCCGTCTTTCAACATCAATTTGGAAACATGGTCCTGGATGTCCGGGCTATTGACGATCATATCAAAGAAGTGGATCGGATTAAAACCCGCCTTGGCCATAACCAGCACCGACAACAGAGTAGCACCCGACATAAGCAGACCAGCCTTGATAATCTGGACCCAGGTCGTGGCCGTCATGCCGCCGAAGACGACGTATCCGACCATCAAGATACCAACGCCGATGATTGCGGTTTTGTATGGCACGCCGACCAGAAGAGCCATTAACTTCCCTGCTCCGACCATCTGGGCTGTCAGATAGAAAGTCGAGACAGCTACTGTCGACAGGGCAGCCAGAGCGCGAACCGGTTTTGGATTGGTGCGGAAGGAAAGGATGTCCCCTAAGGTATATTTGCCGGCATTTCGGCACGGTTCGGCGACGATCAACAGAACCGTAATGTAGGCCACCAGCCAGCCGACCGAATACATGAACCCGTCATAGCCGTACAGTGAGATCAATCCGGAAATTCCAAGGAACGATGCAGCCGACATGTAGTCACCCGCAATGGCCCACCCGTTCTGGGTTCCCGTGATACCACCTCCAGCGGCATAGAAGTCTGCAGCGGTTTTGGTCTGCTTGGCTGCCCAGATGACAACACTCAGGGTGATGCCGATGATGACGGCAAACATGGAGAGCGTGACAACCTTATTGGCTTTCAGCTGCCTCTGTTTTACCGGAGCCGGAGCGACTGCAGCGGTCGGAGCGATGGCTCCCTGCACAGACATTGCAGGAGCGCTTGGTGCAGCAGGCGCTGCAACGGCAGGAGTAGATGCTGGCGTGACTGTGGCCTTCGTTGGCTCTGCAGCAAAGGCGGCTGCGGCAATTGAGACGGACAGCGTTATAGAGATGATCAGTTTCTTAAAAGTCATGTCGTATCCTCCTTTACGAGAGATGAAGTTCTTCGACCAGCTCTCTGGTCAGACGGTCAAAGTCTTTGTTGGCAACGTGGGCATAGTACAGTGCCAGCCCCCAGGAGACAAAAAACTGGGAAAGTGCAAAAATATAGCCGAAGTTTATGACACCGATTATCTTTATCTTGAACAGGCCAGGTGCATATGCCGCTCCGATCGGAAGCAAGAAGTAATACGCGGTTGAGAAGATCCACCATCCAAAGAGGAAAGCTGTTTTTTTGTGGGTAAGCTCAATGAACTTCGGATTTTTTGCGATAGCCGCCCAATCATACTGTCTTTCTGCCATTAGTTACTCCTTTCTTGTTTGTGTGCATGATTTCGTGCCGTGATGCAGTGATGGGATCTCCTTTGTAATTGATGAAATAAAACTTCTTCATTCTAACCAGCATGCAAATTATCAAAACATAAAAAAAATAGACCTGCGTTTATTTTTACAAAACTACAAGTGATGGCTGTGTATAAGAATTAAATACAATATACTAGAATTAAACAGTTAATTTGTTTTAATATTACAACCATAAGAACATTTATAAACCAACATACTTTACAATAAACAATGCAATTATAATTGGTTATGCAAATTATTTTTTTATTCCAGCGTATCACAAACCAATTTTCGGCATACATAACATTTTTGAAATACTAATTGCAATACAATTAGTGCTATAAATTTAACTCTGTTCTATTTTTAGACAATAGCAGAGCTTCTTATCCATGACCATTTGTATTATCATGTTCCTTGTTTACCACAAGGTTTATGGTGAATATTCCCAAGCACAATCCACACGGCTGTAAGCAATGAAATACTCTTACAGATGTACCGTGACAAGGGACCTTGGCAGAGATCTGTATAAAAGCAACAGATTTCAAAAAACATATTGACAACTATTGGTATTTGAGGTAAATAGATCATCTTCTTTTTGAGCCGCTAGCTCAGTCGGTAGAGCACCTGACTTTTAATCAGGTGGTCGTTGGTTCGACCCCAACGCGGCTCACCAAACATTACAGGGCGTTACGATCTGATCGTAACGCCCTTTTTGTGTTTTATTTACCACGGCGGCCCAACAACGGGCCACTAACATACCTTGAGCATTATTTCTTGACAAGAATTATAGTTTATATTATCTATAGTTCTACTAGACTATACTTGTCAAAGAAGACGACAGTTACACTTTCGTGGTATGACAAACTAGCTGATCATTCCGCAACTTGTTTCAGGTCGTGCTACGGAAGAGACTCGCTTCAGAATTTTTAAAGGTATTCTTGTTGCTCTTGGAATAGGTGGCATACTAAAGAGGTAAGACGAGAAGAAGAGGCGTCGAAATTTTACTTTGATCAGTATCAGGAATATCCACTGATAGTAGATGGATATATGAGAGGAGAAATATCATGAGAAAAATATTCGCAGATAATTCACAATCGATTGGCAATACCCCGCTGGTTAAATTAAACAACGTCGTTGGCGATTCTAAAGCTACTATTCTCGTAAAAGTCGAGGCGCGCAATCCTGCCTATTCGGTGAAATGCCGCATAGGCGCCAATATGATCTGGGATGCTGAAAAGCGCGGCATTTTGAGACCGGGAGTTGAAATTATTGAACCGACGTCCGGTAATACCGGCATCGCCTTGGCTTACGTGGCAGCCGCACGCGGCTATAAGCTTACCCTGACCATGCCTGAAACAATGAGCATAGAGCGTCGTAGCATATTAGCCGCATTGGGCGCAAAGCTGATCCTAACTCCCGGCGCTGAGGGCATGAAGGGGGCCATCACCCGTGCCGAAGAAATTGCTGCTGCCGAACCGGAAAAATACTTCCTCCCACAACAGTTTAAAAACCCTGCGAATCCTGAAATCCATGAGAAAACAACCGGCCCGGAAATTTGGAATGATACCGATGGCGGAATTGATGTATTAGTTGCCGGTGTCGGCACTGGCGGAACCATCACCGGAATCTCACGTTACATAAAAGGCACCAAGGACAAGAAGATCGTTTCGGTAGCAGTAGAACCTAAAGAAAGCCCGGTTATCAGCCAGAAGCTGGCTGGGCAGCTCATACAACCGGCACCACACAAAATTCAAGGAATCGGAGCCGGCTTCATCCCCGACATTCTTGATCTCTCGCTTGTTGATCGTGTTGAACAGGTAGAAAGTACCGAAGCAATTGAATTTGCCAAACGCCTGGCGAAAGAAGAAGGGTTGTTGGTTGGTATTTCCAGTGGTGCTGCTGTAGCAGCAGCCGTACGGCTTGGCCAGCTAGATGAATTTGCCGGCAAGACTATTGTCGCCATCCTTCCTGATGGCGCCGAGAGATATCTGTCAACCGCACTATTTGAAGGCCTCTAGCGTGACTAGAGGACAGGGTCTATGAGAGGTCACTGTACTCCACTTCGTTGCTGCCTACGGCATATATCAGCATAGAGTCCCTGTTGTTGAATCAAGTCGGCCGGTGTGCCCTGTTCGACTATCAACCCTGATTTAACAACAAGAATCCGGTCGCAGTCGCGAAAAGCGGAAACTCTCTGCGAGACGATCAGGACTGTCCGGCCGGAATAGAATTTCCCCAGTTCGTTGAGTATTTCATCTTCGCGCCCTGCGTCGACCGCTGAAAGCGGATCATCCAGCAACAAGATCTGTGGATTACCGGCAACCGCGCGGGCGATGGCAAGCCGTTGCTTCTGCCCGCCGGAGAGTGTCACTCCTTTTTCACCAACCTGAGTATCAAATTTTTTGGCGAACGCTTCCACGTCATCAAGAAAACCGGCTTGACTGGCCGCATTAGTCATAGCGTTGACAGGCTGATCACCGCTGATTCCATAACTGATGTTATCAGCAATTGTTCGCGAAAACAGGAATGTTTCCTGGGGAACATATCCGATCAACCGACGCAGGCTGGCTTTGGTTATCGTATTGATATCCCGGCCATCAATAAACAGCATCCCGTCAGTGGCCGGTAGCAGCCTTGCGACCAGTCTCAAGAGAGTGGTTTTTCCGCTCCCGACCTCGCCGGTTATCCCTACTGTCTCTCCTGCCCTAATGTGAAATGAAATTCCCCTGATAATGTCTGACTCGCCATAACTAAATCTGAGATTGCGTGCATCAATGCCGTGCTGAAGGGTTTCGATAGGTTGTGAATCAGTGCGGTCGGCAATAGTCGGCTCTGCTTCCAGTATTCCGGCAAGGCGTGACATGGAGGCCGCTCCCCGCTGTGCGAGCGTCAGGATCCAGCCAAGAACCGCCGTCGGCCAGACAAGCATTGACAGATAGCCGCTGAAAGCCACAAAATCCCCCAGCGATATAGTGTTGGCTATGACCAGCCGCCCACCCATGAATAGGATTATAAGAGTTCCCGATCCGGTGGCGGCAGCCATCACCGGGATAATAAGACCCCGCAAACGTGCCAGCCTCAAGTTATGCGTGAGGTAGCACTCGGCTGTTTTCTCGAAATCACCCTGAAAATAGTCTTCCCTGCAATATGACTTGATTAACCGCACTGCAGATACGGTCTCTTCGGCTTGACTGGAAAGATGCGCCAAAGTTTCCTGAGCCTGCAGCGAGCGATGGAAGAGGCGCTGGCTGATTTTTTTTACGATCAGCACCATCAGAGGCAACGGGAAAATTGCCCAGAAGGTGAGCCATGGATGTATCCGCAGCATCATTGTTACTGCGGCGCAATAGACCATCAGCGTATTAATGACACTCATGGAACCAAAGCCGGCCAGCATGCGGACGTTCGTCAAATCATTGGAAAAACGGGAAAGAATGTCCCCACTTCGGCTGGTTGAAAAATAGCCGATGTCAAGCATGGTCAACCGATGGAACAAGTCGTTCCGGATGCGGAACTCAATGATGCGGGCAGCATTAAGGATGAGAGTCCGGGAAAATATGCGGGTAATGCAGTGTAAAACGGCCAGAAGGGCAATATACAGGGCACAGGCGGACGGAGAAAACCGCGCCGTCAACGGATGCTGCAACGAGGCTACTGCCAACTTCATAAACCAGGGAATCAACAAGGCAAAGCCGTTGGTAAAAAGAAGGAAAAGCGCTCCTCCGGC
>JAQUCQ010000203.1 GCA_028686145.1 Desulfuromonadaceae bacterium
CTCCGCTCACGACTCTCACATCCGATGAAAACCAGAAAGCGGGTCCGGGCAGTGGTGGAGGCAGCATTTGCGCTACTGGGCGAGACCAAAACCACCGCACGGAACACGATATTCCGCTCCGTGACCGGCTCCTCCGATTTTCTGAAAAGAGATGTAAGGCGGGAGGCCAAACAGCTGATCACCCAGCTGGCCGCATCATGGGAAAAACAGATGATTATCGCTACGGCATCTCCCGCCGGCTGGCACTTTTTAGAGGATGATCTCCGTAGCCAGGTACGACTGATACAGATTCTGTACGAAACTTTCGGGCTTGAATCCTTTGTCGATGCCTTAGTACCGGTGAAAATAGAGCGTGCCACGGCCAAACTGCTGAAGGAGTTACCGCGGCTGACAGCACGCCTGCAGGCAGAGGGATTTGCCCTGCGGATCGGCAGCGAACCTCTTGCAGCGGCAGCATGGGAATTTTCTCTCGATGCCACCCACAGCAATCAGGACTGGTTTGAATTGAAACCGGAAATCCGCTGCAATGGCGAGATGGTGACCGGGGAAGAGCTGCGTGGTCTACTGGACGGCAATGCCATTTTGCAGCGCGGCGGCAGGTTGCTTCTGCTGGATGACGTCAGCGCCCAGGTACTGGCAATGTTTGCCGGAACACTGCCGTCAGGCAAAAAAAAGAAAAAGGGCGAACAGGATCTGGTGCGCGTACCGCGCCTTCAGATTCTTGATTGGCTGCAGTTGCGCAGCCACGGGGTCGAGGTCAGGCTGGCACCGGCTGATGCCCGGATAGTGGAAAACCTGCTTAATTTTTCATCAATACCGGCACGAGCGTTGCCGGAAAATCTCAACGCTACCCTGCGCCATTACCAGATTGACGCCTGGCACTGGCTGGCCTTTCTGTACGAACACCGCTTCGGCGCCTGCTTGGCTGACGACATGGGCTTGGGTAAAACAGTGCAGGGGATCACACTGCTGGCCGGGATCATTTCCGGCAAGCTTGCTTCAACCGCCGCACCGGGAGCACCGCACCTGGTAGTTGCCCCCCCCTCGCTGCTCTTTAACTGGGAAGCGGAACTGACCCGTTTTCTTCCGGACGCCCGGATCATGATGTACAGCGGCGCAGGACGGAACAGCGCTGAATTTGTCAATTACGACATCATCATCACCAGCTATGGCATTGTCCAGCGCGACTGTGATCTGCTGGCCGAGCACCGTTTCAATGTCCTTATTTTCGACGAGACCCAGGTGGTCAAAAATCTGCAGGCAGCCACAACAAATGCCGTCCGCAAACTGCGGGGCGCTTTTACGCTGGCGTTAACCGGAACGCCGGTGGAAAACCATCTGGGAGAATACTTCGCCATCATGGATCTCTGCCTGCCGGGACTGCTCGGGACGCGCGAGGAGTTCAGCCGCAAGCTCAATAAGGATGGCCCCGCAGGCACGGCGCAACTGATCGGCCGCACCCGTCCCTTTGTGCTGCGGAGGACAAAACAACTTATTGCCAATGAGCTGCCGCCAAAGATCGAGATGGATATCCCGCTGGAGCTGACGACGAAACAGAGAATCTTTTACCAGCGAACCGTGGAGGAAGTACGCGGCCAGGTCAAGGAAGCCTACGAAAACCATGCTCCCGGCCAGGCAAGAATCATTGCCTTGACCGCTATTCTGCGCCTGCGCCAGATCTGCCTCGCCCCTGCGCTCGCCTCACCCGGAGCCAGCAATTCCTCGCCAAAACTGGAGTTTTTGGCGGAACAACTGGCCGAACTGCGCGATGAAGGACATAGCGCCCTCGTATTTTCCCAATTCACCGGCTACCTTGACATCATTGAAACGGGGCTGCAGGATCAGGGGTTTACTTGTCTGCGTTTGGACGGCTCGACGCCGGTTTCCCAGCGCAAAAAACTTGTGCAGTCCTTTCAGAATTCAGCAGAGCCATCCGTGTTTCTGATCAGTCTCAAGGCAGGCGGCAAGGGCCTGAACCTGACCCGTGCCACCTATGTGTATCATATGGACCCCTGGTGGAATCCGGCGGTTGAAAACCAGGCTTCCGACCGTGCCCACCGTATCGGCCAAACTGGACAGGTCACCATCACGCGATTGATCATGCGTCATACGATTGAGGAAAAGATGATGGCTTTGAAAGCGCAGAAAACCACGCTGTATAAAGCTATCCTGGATGATGGGGCAGACGGTGGCGGTGCAGGGTTGACGCGGGAAGATTTGGAGTTTCTCCTGGGGTGATGCCACACAAAAAGATCAGGGCCAAGATCAGGGATTTGCTGTCCCTTGACCTTGACCCTGCTACTTCCTCAGACTGATCAACAAAAATACTTCTGACTTGCTAAAACGGCGCCTTTACCAGTTCCCATGTCGGGCTGTTAATTGCCATGTCGATATCGCGGGCAAAAATCGGGAATCCCTTGTAGCCGTGATAAGGACCGGAATAATCCCAGCTGTGCATCTGTCTGAAAGGTATTCCCATCTTCTGGAACAGGTACTTCTCCTTGATTCCGCTGCCGACAAGGTCCGGCTTCAGGGCATCAGCAAACTCTTCAAACTCCAGCTCGGTGACGTCATCGTAAACCACCGTAGCATCGGGCATTTCCGGAGCGGTGCGGTCATAGTCGTCGCCATGGGCAAATTCGTAGCCGGAACCAACACAGGTCATTCCCAGGTCTTCGTACGCGTTGATGGTATGGCGGGGGCGCAGACCACCGACATAAAGCATCACTTTTTTCCCTTCCAGACGCGGCCGGTACTGCTCGATCACGGCCTGCATTTCTGGGTCGTACTTGGCGATAACCGCCTCAACCTTCTCCTTGATGGAGTCGTCAAACAGTTCGGCAAGCTTGCGCAGACTCTGCTTGATCTTGGTAGGGCCGAAGAAGTTGAGTTCGATCCAGGGGATGCCATACTTCTCTTCCATGACTTTGCACATATAGTTCATGGAACGGTAGCAGTGTATAACGTTGAGCTTAACCGTATGAGTGGCGGCGATTTTTTCTATCTCGCCGTCGCCGGTCCAGACAGCCTTGACGTTCAGGCCGCATTCCTCAAGAAGCGGCTTGGTCGACCAGGCGTCGCCGCCGATATTGTATTCGCCGATGAGGGCGATGTCATAGGGGCTGGAAGGTTCGGCAAACTCGCGGGTCCCAATGATGTAATCGCGGATGGTGTCATTGGAGATATGATGGCCGAGCGACTGGGAAACGCCGCGGAAACCTTCGCAGTTGCAGGGAATGATCGGAATATCCAGTTCCTTGGACGATTTTTTGGCAACAGAGTTGATGTCGTCACCGATCAGACCGACAGGACATTCGGAGAGGACCGAGATCCCCTTGGCCAGCGGGAAGAGATCTTTTGCTTCTTTAAGCAGAACAGCCAATTTTTTGTCGCCTCCGTAGACGATGTCTTTTTCCTGAAAGTCGGAGGTGAACTGCATGTCGAATTTATCGACACCGGTAGTACCGGTGACCAGATTACGGCGCGTACCCCATGAGTACCAACCGCATCCGACCGGACCATGGGAAACGTGAACCATATCGCGGATCGGGCCCCAGACAACCCCTTTTGCTCCCGCATACGCGCAGCCACGGGCACTCATGACACCTGGAATGGTTTTTTTGTTCGACTTAACGCAGGCGCTTCCTGAACTCTGGTCGTTGGGAGCCAGGTGCGGTGCGCGCTTCTTTCTTCCCTTCTCGGGGTACACCGACAGGGACTTGTCGATCATTGCCTGGGTTGATTCCTTGGTAATGCCTTCAACTTTTTTTATTTTATCTGACATAATGACCCCTTTAAAACCTACCACGAAAACACAGCAACACCGAGAAGCTCAAAATTTAATAGTCCGGGTTGAAGACTGAAGGCTTTGTGCCTTCCGCAGTGTCTCCATGCTTCCATGGCGGATTGGTTTGTATTTACGCTGCCGCCTCTACTACTCCCACTACGCTCTCGTCCTCAGCTTCCATGATGCCAAACTCCATCAACAGGTCTTCCAACTCTTCCATCTCCAGCGGGGTCGGCACTACCAGCATCTTGTTGTTGAGTATTTTTTCTGCCAGTGTGCGATATTCCTGTGCCTGCGGATGTTCCGGCGAGTACTCGATAACCGTCATACGCCGCAGCTCAGCACGCTGTACCTGATTGTCGCGGGGAACAAAGTGGATCATCTGGGTGCCCAGCTTTTTGGCCAAAGCATCAATCAACTCATATTCCTTATCAGTCTTACGGGCATTACAGATGAGGCCGGCCAAACGGACCTTTCCGGAGGAAGCATACTTGAGAATACCCTTGGCAATATTGTTGGCGGCATACATGGCCATCATTTCGCCGGAGCAGACAATGTAGATTTCTTCAGCCTTGCCTTCACGAATCGGCATGGCGAAACCGCCGCAGACAACGTCACCAAGAACGTCGTAAAAAACGAAATCCAGATCCGGCGTATAAGCACCGTTCTCTTCCAAGAAGTTAATGGCAGTGATAACGCCTCGACCGGCACAACCGACACCCGGCTCAGGCCCACCTGACTCAACGCACTTCACATCGCCGTAGCCGACCTTCATGACATCTTCCAGTTCCAGGTCCTCAACTGTTCCCAACTCCCGCACCAGGTCCATAACCGTATTCTGTGCCTTGGCATGCAGAATTAATCGGGTCGAGTCCGCTTTCGGATCGCAGCCGACAATCATAACCTTTTTACCGAGATAAGCCAGGCCGGCCACCGTGTTCTGTGTTGTTGTTGATTTGCCGATGCCGCCTTTACCGTAAATTGCGATCTGTCTCATTGTGTTGCTCCTTTCGGCCATCAATCTATGGCCAGTGATTTTTTTGGTCGGGGCAAAATAAAAAGGCGCCCCATTTCTTTGAATGGCGGCGCCTTTGCCTTAAATTCATATTGATTCTGTCTTCTATTAAATTGCTTGTCGATGAATGTCGATTCTAAAGCATTTGCCGTGCCAATATTATTTTATGCAATAAAATTGATATGTTATAAATTATTGCATATAAAAGAGGCGGTTTCAGGAGAGATGATTGATTGGGTTGTGCGCCAGTAGCGCAGGCAGGTGCCGTAAAATTAATCAGCCCGGCGCAGACAAAAAACCGGGGGTGATATACATAGCAAAATGGTACTGCCGATTCAGTCCATGACGGCCACCGATTTGACTTGTGCCCACACCCGCAGGCCCTCTTTGAGGGACAATGCTGCCACCGACCGTTTCGTAATGCGGGCCAACAACATGGACTCACCAATTTTGACCCGTACCAGAGAATGGGCCGGATGGTCGTCGTCGCCGATCGCCTCAACCTCTCCCGCCAGCATATTGAGAATACTGCTGCCGTGCTGCTCTTCAAGGCTCAGGCTTATGCCTCCCGAAGGAATCCGTACCCGGACGGGCCTCCCCATGGGAAAGCCACGATCCCGCATCCAGAGGAAACCGCCCGGAAATGCCACCCGTTCCAGATGCCACTTTTCATCGCGTTCTGCCACGATCCCCTCCAGTATCACGCTCCGCTCTTCTCCGAGCCGGATCGGGAGATCGATGCGCGCCAGCGTCTCGGTAAGCGGGCCCTGTGCCACAACAGCACCAGCTTCCAGCGCCACCAGATAATTGGCCAGGCGCCCCACCTCATCTGGAGAGTGGGTAACGTACAGAACCGGGATTTCCAGCTCATCACGCAAACGTTCCAGATAGGGAAGAATTTCCTGTTTCCGCGCCAGATCAAGGGCAGCCAGCGGCTCATCCATCAGCAGGATACGAGGCGATACGGCCAGCGCCCGGGCAATGCCGACCCGCTGCCGCTCTCCACCTGAGAGCCGCTCCGGCTTTCGTTCCAGCAAGGCACTTATTCCGAGTAGATCAATCGCCTGATCCAGGCTGATGTTCTGTTCCGTTTTCGATCGCGTTAACCCGTAGCGCAGGTTTGCGAGCACGGAGAGGTGCGGAAACAGGCTCGCTTCCTGGAACACATATCCCAAGGGCCGTTTGTGGGTCGGTAAAAACGTCTTGCCATCCTGCCAGACCTCCCCCTTGAATGCCAAAAATCCGTGTTCTGCCCGCTCCAGCCCGGCTATGCAGCGCAGCAGCGTGGTCTTGCCGGAGCCGGATTGGCCAAAGATGACCGTCACCCCGCGTCCAGGTAGGTTCAGATCCAAGTCAAGGGTGAATCCAGGCCAAGTAAGGCAAAAGCGTGCCGTGATCCGATCCATCTCTTATCCTTTCCGGGTGCCGGGGCGCCAAGCGTAGATTGCCGGTAGCACCAGGAACGAGAATATCAGCATGACTGCGGCCAGGCGGTGCGCCTGGCCATACTCCAACGCTTCCACATGATCATAGATCTGCACCGAAGCGACGCGTGTACTGCCGGGGATGTTGCCTCCGATCATCAGCACCACGCCA
>JAQUCQ010000204.1 GCA_028686145.1 Desulfuromonadaceae bacterium
ATAGATTCCCATGCTTCAAGTACCGGTTCAACGATCTTCCAGGCGCACTCCACCTGATCGGACCGCATGAATAGTGTGGCATCACCTCTTATTACATCCAGAAGCAGTGTCTCATACGCCTCGGGCGGGACAACCTTAAAGGCATCGCGGTAACAAAACTGCATATCCACCGGACCAAGCAGAAGGCGGGTGCCCGGCTGTTTTGCCTGGATGCGGGTAATTATCCCTTCTTCCGGTTGAATGCGAATGATCAGACGGTTTGTCTGCCAGTTTTCAACCGCAGCCAAAGGAAACGGGTGGTGGGGAGCCGGGCGGAAGAGGATGGAAACCTCCGACACCTTACTAGGTAACCGCTTGCCGGTGCGCAGATAAAACGGCACTCCTTGCCAGCGCCAGTTGTCGATGAAGAACTTGAATGCCGCATAAGTTTCGGTAGGCGAATCGGCGGCTACTCCCGGTTCGTTCCGGTATCCAGGACGTTCCGTCTCTTCGACGATGCCGTGGCCGTACTGTCCCCGCACTGCAACATGATGGAGCTCCTCGGGCCGGATGGGACGAATGGCGTGCAACACATCCACTTTCTTGTTTCGAACTTCGTCGGCATTGAAGGAAACCGGAGGTTCCATGGCAATGAGACAGAGGATCTGGAGAAGGTGGTTCTGCACCATGTCACGCAGGGCACCTGCCTGGTCGTAGTAACCGCCTCGCCCTTCCACCCCCACGGTCTCGGCCACGGTAATCTGTACGTGGTCGATGTAACGCCGGTCCCAGAGTGGCTCGTAAAGGGAATTGGCAAACCGGAAAGCGAGGATGTTCTGTACCGTTTCTTTACCCAGATAATGGTCGATCCGGTAGATTTGGGATTCGGCAAACATGCCGGTCAGAATCCGGTCCAGTTCTCGCGCTGAAGCCTGGTCTCGACCGAACGGTTTTTCTACTACCAGTCGGTCCCTTGTACAGTCCCGGCATACACCGATTCGCTGCAGGTGAGCCGCAGCAGGTTCCAGCATGTCGGGAGGTATGGCGAGGTAGAATAACCGGTTTGCCCGGACGCCCCAGGCCTGTTCAAACTCTTCAAATTTACGGCTGAGGGCCGGCCCGGAGGCGGAGTCGGTAATGTCGTCGGAGAGGTAGGAAACATGATCGGCAAAGCGGTTCCAGTTTTCCTCATTCGCCGGTTTTCTTCGCGAGAAGAGATCAACACCCTCCCGGAGATGCTGTCGGAACTCGGTGTCGGTGCGCTGTTTTCGGGCAATACCCACTATGGCAAACTGTTGGGGGAGGAGCTTGTCGAGATGGAGATTGAAAAGCGCCGGTACCAGCTTGCGCCAGGCCAGGTCACCTCCGCCTCCGAAAATCACCAGAACAGTCGAATCGGATTGTTGCATATGCATGCGCCTTTCTATATGACAGTGAGGTGGAGAACCAGTTGTTATTAAGTCCTCGTTTTCACTCTCCTATTCTGTCGCCAGCCTTCTCCTGATGGCCGCCGAACCCATACTGCATGGCTGACAGGACCCGGTCGGCAAAATCGGCCTCACCTCGCGAACTGAAGCGCTCATACAGAGCAGCGCTGAGTGCATGAGCCGGGACTCCCTCTTCAATAGCGGCAATGTTTGTCCAGCGCCCTTCGCCCGAATCGGACACACGTCCTTTGAAATTCTCCAGATCGGGATGTGTTAACAGCTCATGTGCGGTAAGATCGAGCAGTCATGAAGAGATGACGCTTCCGCGCCTCCAGACCTCCGTGATATCAGATAGATTAAAGTCATACTGGTAGTGCTCCGGATGACGCAATGGTGTCGCCTCGGCGTCAACTTCCTGCACCTGTTTGCCGGCATTTGCATGGCGGAGAATATTGAGCCCTTCGGCATAGGCTGCCATCAGTCCGTATTCGATGCCATTGTGCACCATTTTGACAAAATGCCCTGTGCCACTCGGTCCGCAGTACTCCCCAACCCATTCATGTCTATTTGCATTCTTGTACCTCTCTTTCCACTGCTGTTATCTTTGCCAGGCGGCGACGGTGACGCTCCGCACCGCTGAAACGGGCGGCGATAAATGTTTCAACCAGTTCCCATGCCTGGGCATAGCCAACCACACGGCTCCCAAGGCAGATAATATTCATATCGTCATCCTCAACACCCTGATGGGCGGAAAAATGCTCATGGATCAGGGCTGCGCGCACACCATGTACCTTGTTGGCGGCCACGCATGCGCCCACGCCGCTACCGCAAAGAGCAATACCCCGTTCCACTTCTCCCCTGGCGACGGCCTGCGCCAGGGGAATAATGAAATCAGGATAGTCGTCAGTGGCGTTCAGTTTTTTGGCGCCGAAATCGATCAGGTCATGACCTGCTGATTTAAGTGCTACTACAAGTTGCTCTTTCATGGCAAAGCCACCGTGATCGGCGGCAATTCCAATGTGCATCGGTTGTTCTCCTTGTGGATATCCGGCAGAACGAGTGACATTCGGCTGATATTATTCGTGGTTTAATCTTGTATACCCGAATACTTTTGGGGGGGTAGAAACGCCAAGCTACCCGGTTTAATTTTTTACTAGCAGGATCGAACAGGGCATCTTGCGAAGAATGGCATCGTTCTCTCCGCCAAAAAGCGCATGTTCAAGAATTCCCTCTTTATGGGCACTCATGAGAATAAGGTCGATATTTTCTTCTTTGACCGTCTTCACAATCTCCTCAACCGGATCACGGTCGGTTATCAGTTCTTTTATGGGAAACCCGCCTTGTATCTCTCGTTTGATGAGTTTGTCCAATTGTTCTTGCGCTTCCTGATGACTGTTCATGTAATTCTTGTACTGTTCGCCGGGAAACAGCCCCGGTGCGTTCACCGCCATCATATCAACGGGATTGGAGACAAGATGCATGACTGTAAGGTGTGCATCGTACTTGCGGGCAAGAGAAATACCAGCCGTAATGGTTTTCAGGCAGTGGGGGATCATCCTGCTGATGACAAGAATGTTTCTTAAATCTTCCATGTGAACCTCCTGTAAAAAATGCAGTTATCATTTAATTTCATAGGCTGTTTTACGCCTCTGGTAAAAGTTTACCCGCTAGTTTCGATCTTGCAAGGCAATTTGAAAATGATCTCATACCATTCTCGCTCTACGGCCGATATTTGGTTGCATTGACCACTCCCCACAGTGGGTTACTTGATACCGCGAGGTCTCTTCTCGTTAGCGGTTGTACCTTGGAATACGATTTCCAAGCGGAAGGTAACGTCAAATCTGGTGTGTTGTATCCCGATAGGGTCACTGGGCCAGCTAAGCTGGGGTTCCAACTCGTAATACAGCCAAGGTTTCAGGAAATTTCGCCGGTATCTGGCGAGAAGCAGGTAATTCTGTATCTGGGAGGAGGCCGTGGTATTGCCATAAATGCCTCCCTTAAAGGTAAGTGCAGCTTTGGAAGAAAGTTGTCGGGTGAGGGACAATTCCGAGCCCCACTCCAGTCCATTGATTTCTTTGGAAGCGGTCGCTACACCTGCCCAGTGCAGGAGGGTGCCCTCGTTCAGCAGCCTTTCAAGACTGACCTCAGTGGTCTCTCCGAAATAATCAGTATTTTTCACAAAAAACGTCTCGCCAACACGCATGAGAGCAAGCTCTCCGAGCTTTTTTCGGTACTGAACGCGGCTCCGCGCAAAAACTTCGAAAGGCAGAGCCAGTCTGACACCTGTTCCTACAAACAGGTTGAGGGAAGGTTTTTGAATTAATTCATAGCGCAATTCGGTATTGGCGAAGTGGGCTGTTGGGCTGGTCCGGTCGAATCCGGGGTTGCCGGGGTCTTCCGGGAGGCTGCGCGTGGTCAATCCCGGATCGTTTTCCCCGGTTATGAAGAGGTGGAGTCGTTCACTGATTTTGGTCAACGCAAAATTGGCTTGCAGGGATGAACCTAGATTAAAAGTCCCTCCGTGACCAATTCTCAGGGAATTTCGCCAGCGGATATTATACTGTGTGGTGCGGTTGTTTTCTGGCTTGACGGTGCCGAAGAAGTTATCAAAGCGGATCGTCTGCCTGAGAATGTTTTGTTCAAGCATGGAGTGGGTCTCAACCACGGTCTTTTCGATGGTATCAAAGTAATTAGTCGGTGGGTTGGGGCTCCACCAGGGGGCAGGCTCAGACCAAGGGACAGGTACTAACCATGGTTTTGTTTCCTCCCACGGGATTGGTCCTGGCCATGGGGCGGCTTCAGCGGAAGGTGGAGATTTTGTTGTTGTTTTTTCACAGGCAAACGAAAATCCTGCCGCAGTATGGAGCAAAATAACTGCAGTCACGACTACCCCGCTGGTTCTCCGTGTTGATCCGGATAGCGTTTCCCACCAGGATAAATTGAGAGTCGTGTATGGAACAGTCATGGCGTGATCCGTCGCTATTAATGTGTAACTAAACATAAATGCTCACATAAAGTATCTGTGGAATGCCAGCTTTTGCAAGGAGATAATAGCCTTTCCGGGGTTCAAAGGGGTTTCTCTCTGTTGTCTCAAATTCTGCCTGGTGTCTCAAATTGAGAAAATTGTTTCCGACTCATATTTGCTTACCTATTGAAAAATCAAGGTTTTTAATAGAGCCCGTTGATAAAATTTGTTGGCATTATTATTGCGATTTCAAATATTAAAATATTATAGAAGGAGGAAAAAATGAAAAGCTTAAAGATTTTAATGCTCATGTTTTTTGGCATTCTGATGATTGCCGGATGCGGCAAGGGTAAAGATACCGTCACGGTCGTGGAGGGTGGTTCAAAGACCGTATTGCGCAATCCATTGGCGGTTCAACAGTTTGCCACTCCTTTGACTATTATCCCGATAGCTGTTCCTGACTCTACCACGGTTCCTGGGTCAGACTACTATACGGTATTGGCGGAACAGACTAACGATTATGATTTTGGTCTGAGGAAAAAGGATGGTAGTGAATTTACCAATCCGGTCACCGGCGCTCCGATCCGGACGACTGTCTGGGGGTACAATACGAACGGCATTAAGACCGGTTACCTGGGTGCAACTATTGAAGCCCACTCAACTCTTCCCGGAGAACCGGGGAAAACAGTCGTGGTCAAATATACCAACAATCTGAAAGATGCAACGGGAAAACTCCTGACAAAACACCTGTTGACGGTGGATCCGACACTGCACGGCGCCAATATGGGAGAGCCGGAAGTTCGAATTGTTACCCACCTTCACGGTGCGCATGTTGTCTCGGAATCGGATGGTCATCCCGATGCCTGGATCACCAATGACCCGAACGCCACAACCGGCCTCCCGGCGGATCCGGTCAGCGGCCGTCCTGCTCGTCCCAATGGGAATACAGTCACCTACACGTACGATAATAGTCAGATTGCCAACCACCTCTGGTATCACGACCACGCTATGGGAATCACCAGACTTAATGTTTATGCCGGCCTGGCCGCCAACTACCTCCTGCGTGATAGTGTCGAAGATGGGCTGAATCTCCCGAAGGGTGCATATGAAATTCCGCTTGTCATTCAGGACAGGTCATTCAATGAAGACGGCTCACTGCATTATGACTCAACGGCTTTGCTCAAGCCGGACGGTTCTCAGCAGACCGATGAAAACGGCAATCTGGTCTATACGTCTAACCCGGAGTTTTTCGGTAATATCATAACTGTCAATGGTAAAGCATGGCCGAAGCTTGATGTGGAACCCCGTAAATACCGATTCCGTATGCTGAATGGCTCCGATTCACGCTTCTATAATATCTGGCTGGAACGTTCCGACGGACTGCCGATTCCTGCTGGAGCAATTACGCAGATTGGCAACGATGGCGGACTCTTGCCAACCGCAGTCAGCGATATCGCAAATGGGCCGGATAACGGGCTCTTGTTTGCTCTGGCTGAACGGGCTGACATTGTCGTTGACTTTTCAAAATTTCCGGCTGGCACCAACATCACCATGCGTAATGACGCCCATACTCCGTATCCTGACGGCGGAGATGTGAACCCATCGACAACCGGTAAGATAATGCAGTTCAAGATAACCAAGCCGCTATCTGGTACAGATTCAAGCGTAGTCCCGGCACATCCCAGAGTCCTGGTGCCGTATGGCACACCTGACAACACACGTTACGTTGATTTACAGGAAACCGAAGAAGACGGCGCATATTTATTTGATCCGTATAGCGGATCAATATCGAAGCGTCTCAAAATTCTTCTCAATGGTTTGACTTTTGATGCGCCAATAACGGAGAATATTATTTTAAACAATGTTGAAGATTGGATCATTATTAACAGCACTGTTGATACGCATCCAATGCATCTTCACTTGCTGGATTTTGAAGTCGTTGAAAAAGGAAGTATTGCACCCGGGGCTTATACACCAGCAGATGGTGAAGGTGGCA
>JAQUCQ010000008.1 GCA_028686145.1 Desulfuromonadaceae bacterium
GCTTATGATACGTTTCAATTTAAGTCCATAAATTTGTCCCGTTCTCATTCATCTCAATATTCATCCATGAAAATATGTAATCAATCTCGCGACTGAAATCAGAGAAAAATACATCCGTGTCAAGAGACATATAGCTGGTATGAATACTATTTTATTCCGTATTCGGCAATAAAATTCAAAACTGCCGGGACACAAGCGTTCCATGTCTTATGGTCGAGTAAAAAGATGTCAGTAGACTACAGTTAATTTATGGCGCTTATGGTAACCAATTAATTATTCAATTTTATCGGGAGAACTTTTTGACCATCGAAAAGGCTTTTGGCATCGTTATACGCAGATTACGGAAGGAACTTCTATTATCACAGGAGGATCTATCTGAAATCAGTTCCTTGGACAGGGTGTTCATATCCCGGCTTGAACGAGGCATACAGCAGCCAAAACTTGTCACTATATTTCAGCTTGCTACCGCACTGAAGGTTCCGGTTTCAAGAGTTTTTTTAGAAACTGAGTTGTTGCTCTGTTTCAATAAGTCCAGCATTTGCAAACCGGGGTTGAATTCTGATGATTTTTCCATCTTCTGGAACCATTTTGGGGAGAAGCTTATGAGTAAGGCTGCGTGCCTGCAAGGTAGTGAGACTATATTGCTTGCAGAGGATGAAATACATACACGTGCATTCTTATTCGACACATTAACGGACCATGGGTACACTGTTATCGTGGCAGAAGATGGTCAAGCTGCCGTAGATATATATAAAGAAAATATGGCCAGCATTGACTTGGTGTTAATGGATGTAATGATGCCTCGTAAAGATGGTGTTACCGCCTATAAAGAAATATCAGAGCTGAATTCAAGTTCGAAAATACTTTTGATGAGTGGTTATTCTTCGGTATCTTTAGGAGGCATAGAGAACCTCAACTTCATCCAGAAGCCGATGTTACCCACCGCGTTGTTTACGCATATCAGAGAACTACTTGATTTTAAAGCGGACAGGCTAGCAGTACTCACAGACTAGCAAACATCTGCACTTCAGCAGCAAATTTCCATTGATTCCCACTGCTTTCCCTGGCTCAGCTGCCATTTCACTGTAGATGCGGGTTTTAGCCACGGTGATTTCGCTGCCTTTGCATGTACCGTGCTTCTATTCAAGCATGGCCATATACTATACTTTGCTAATTCTCTCCCAATTTTTTGAATATCGTCCACCACCCTCTTCGGCACAGCGCACAACCGAAAGTGACTGCCCATCCGTGTCTTTTAATCAACTGCATTTCGCAGTACCTTTACAATCAATTCCCATTGCTTTAGTAGTCTTTTTGATCATCTTGTTGATTGAATCAACTATTAATGATATCAGTCACAAATATTTTAAATGCTAGCCTTGATATACATAAGCTGAAACAGGAGTAAGAGCATGAAAATCGGAACACGACTGATATTTGGTTTTGGAACATGTCTTTTCTTTCTGCTGCTGTTAGGCGGGACGGGTCTTTATGAACTAAAGGATATGAGAGCCAAGAGTGATAAAACAATTGAGGTAGACGCCAAGATTGTAGAAACCGCCCAACGCATGAGAGCCAACATCAACATAATGCGTCGCTACGAAAAAGATGCTTTCCTGAATATTGATGACCTTGCCAAAGTGGACGAATATAGCAGGAAATGGGGCGAAGCACGTGTCAATACCCAAAAACGTATGGACACATTGATAAAGCTGGAGAATGAGCCGAAAGATAAAATGTTGCTTGCAGACATAAATAAATCCTTGGATGGCTATGAGACAGGTTTCTTCAAGGTCATCGGAAAGATCAAGAGCGGGGAAATAAAGTCTCCTGCCGATGCCAACAAGGCTATAGGCGAGTTCAAGGATTCAATCCACCAATCAGAAAAGAATATCACCGACTATGCAACAGCTAACGATGGAACGATGACCAACGTAAAGATGCAGTTGGACACGGACGAACGACATGCCATAGCCCTTACAATTTCAATTGTTGTCATGTCCTTCATTATTGTTCTGTTCATGGTGACGCTCTTAATTCGCTCTATTAAAAGGCCACTTGATCAGATAGATGTGCTGGTTAGAGATATTGCTGCCGGAGACGGTGACCTTACCAAACGCCTAACCTACAACGGTAAAGATGAACTGGGGGATATTTGCGGCAGCTTTAATCTCTTTATTGAGAAACTTCGCTCAATTATCAGTCAGATTTCCTCAACATCTAACCAGGTTGCATCTGCCTCAAGCCAGCTGAACTCCACTGCTGAACAAATTGCCACCGGTGCTGAAGAAGTTGCGGCACAAGCCGGTACTGTTGCGACTGCTGGTGAAGAGATGTCTGCGACATCCGGTGATATTGCACAAAACTGCCAGATGGCTGCGGAAGGAGCACAACGTGCTTCACAATCAGCACAAAACGGGGCCGAAGTAGTAGAAAAGACCGTAACGGTGATGAACCAGATTGCCGATAAAGTGCAAGAATCGGCAAAAACTGTAGCAAGCCTGGGTGAACGGTCCGACCAGATTGGAGCAATCATCGGCACAATTGAAGATATCGCCGATCAGACCAACCTTCTGGCACTTAACGCGGCAATAGAAGCCGCGAGGGCGGGTGAACAAGGCAGAGGGTTTGCCGTTGTTGCTGATGAAGTTCGAGCCTTGGCAGAAAGAACGACACGGGCAACACGAGAGATAGGGGAAATGATTAAAGCGATCCAGAACGAGACCAAAGGCGCTGTCACCGCTATGGAGCAAGGCGTTCATCAGGTTGAAGCCGGAACTATTGAGGCTGAAAAATCCGGCCGCGCTTTAGAAGACATACTCCAACAGATCAATGATGTTGCAATGCAAGTAAACCAGATAGCTACTGCGGCTGAAGAGCAGACTGCCACTACCAGCGAAATATCAAGTAATATGCACCAGATCACCGAAGTGGTGCAGCAAACATCACAGGGTGCGCAAGAGTCTGCCGCCGCAGCAACACGGCTGCAAGGTAACGCAGAAGAACTTCAGAGACTTGTGCAGCAATTCAAATTATGATGAATAGATTTTGGAGAGGATAATTCAGATGCGGGAACCGACTCATTGAAGTTTTATCGGGGTCCAGGATATAGATTGCATCACTATGTGCGAGGCGTTGTTAATGATCTGTCCATACTGTAGGGAAACCATCTTAGATGGAGCGATAAAATGCAAGCATTGCGGTTCGATGCTCAATCTTGATTCGCATAATGCTATCACCATTGATAACATCACCACAGAGGAAATCCGTGCCTTCGTAGGTACAAATTCTTATTATTACATTCAGAAATTCTCCAAATTCACACTCCGGGGGAGAGAAACATTCTGCATAACATGGAATTGGTCATGTTTCGGATTTACGTTCCTCTGGTTCCTCTATCGCAAAATGTATGCGCTGGCCGTTATCACTTTTATTATCTTCTGCATACCCGGCATAAATTTCTTTATGCACATCGGCGTTGGTGTAATAGGCAACTACCTTTATTACCGGCATGTAAAATCGAATATCTGTGAAATACGATCGAAACAATCACCACAGAATTACATTCAAGTACTTCAGGAGGTAGGCGGGGTAAATTCATGGGTTATCATGTGTGGTGTCATCATCAGTATAATCGTGGCGATACTTTTCATGATGTTCTTCGCTACTATCACGACATTCATGGGACAACACATCACGAGAATGACGATATAATGTTAGTTAACAACATTCCGGAGATGAAATGGGGGGGCTTTACATGCGAGCACTCTTCCTGTTAAGCCAGATACCGGAAAAACAACCGATTATTTTGCCAGCGGCAATGTTATTTTGAAAACGGCACCTTGTTCGCTATTGTGAGCCTCGATCGAGCCAAAATGATTGAGGATGATGCGGTTTGCAATCGCAAGCCCCAAACCGGTTCCGTGGTGCTTGGTTGTAAAAAATGGATTAAAGATCTGCTGGAACATATGTTCCGGAATCCCACCACCAGTGTCCTCAACAGTAGCAATAACCATTTCCTTGCCTAGTGATGTCATTTCAAGAGTCAGAAGTAGCTCTCCCCCGTCAGGCATGGCATCACAGGCGTTTAATATCAGATTGAGAAACACTTGTTTCAGCTGGTGTGCGTCACCGGAAACCTTCCACGGATGGGCTTCACTGGAAAAAGTTATTTTGATATTATGGTCTTCAAAAGTAGCCGCACAACTTGCAAGGCACTCCTGGATAATTTCCTCCAGGTCGCAGACACAAAAACAGATCGTCGGCTTGCGAGAAAACGCCAGAATTTCAGCCAGCATTTTTTCCAGTCTGCTGACTTCTGAAACAATGGTGTCGGCATACTGATGTTCCCGCGTCTCATCGGGAAGTGACTTGAGCAACCGTCCGGCAAAACCACCGATAGTAATGAGCGGGTTTTTCAATTCATGGGCCAGGTTTGCCGCCATCTCACCGATGGCCGCGAGACGCTCGCCATGCAACAGACGTTCGCGGGCATCTTTCAGGTTCAAGTGGGCATCTTTGATACGATTGTACAGCATCGAATTTTCGATGGCCATGCCAGCCTGATTGGCAAAAAGCTGAAGAAAGTGCAGATTTTCGCAAGTAATTTTACGGCCGGAATCGGGATTATCCACAACGACCATGCCGATGGTCGTTTCATGGGCGATGAGAGGGACGGCGGCAAACGACCCGGAGCATAATGGTCTGATAAAATGACAGGTCGAGCATTTTTGACAAATAATGTCGTCGGAGTGGCAGAAGCTACGTTCTGAAACAATTTGCTGTATCAGCGGACAGGCACTGTCGATTTCAATACGTGTCAAACGCACCTGCAGACAGAATTCAGCGGATCGTTGCCGTGAAATTAATTCATCGCTGATATCCCACCGACTTTCGAGAGCATCGTGACCACCGACAATCTGCAGGCCTTCTGATAGGTGGCGGGTTACAGCCAGCATTCCTTGCAGGACGTTTGATTTTTCGTTGCGTAAAAACAGAATGGTGCGTTCAAAGAGATTGGATGATGGCGCCGTAATCGCGGTAAGGATAAGGTGCATCAACTTGTTGAGGCGTATGGTGGAAAGCATGGTGTTGCTGAACTGATACAAGAGGGTCAGTTCTGAAAGGCGATTATCGGTCTCAGGATTTTGTAGAGAATCATGAATATTCATGCCAAGCCCTGTGTACCGTCATACAGTTAGTAAAATTAAATACGCAGTTCCTTTTCCTCAGCAGCCATCTTGCAGTCGATACATTGGGTGGTTACCGGCCTTACCCTGAGGCGGGCTTCACTGATTTCTTCTCCGCAATCGTCGCAAATACCGAATTGTTTAGACTCTATGCGATCGAGAGCATCCTTAATTTTATTGATCAGTTTCCGTTCCCGGTCCCTGATACGCAGCTCAAAGTTGCGATCGGATTCCTGCGTGGCGCGATCGGTCGGGTCGGGAAAATTCGACGCATCCGAAGTCATTTCCGTAACAGTCTTGCCAGCTTCACCCAGTAAAGCTTTTAACTCTTCATTCAATATATTTTTAAAATAATCGAGTTTTTCCTGTTCCATAGCCAACTCCTGATTTCAAATGAACTATCGGATTTTAGTGAGAATAGCTCAATAAGTCCAGAAAAAAATTTGAGGGCGAAGTGAACGCTTGACAGCTCGTTTTACAAAACTATTACAAACAGACTGGCTGATGCTTTGCTATGATACAGCGGATAAAAACACTCCATGGGGGGGGCTATGACGCAGCCACTAAAAATTGGGAAACACATTGTTCGTTATCCGCTTATCCAGGGTGGCATGGGTGCCCGGATATCTGCCGGCCGGTTGGCCGGACATGTTGCGAAATGTGGCGGCGTCGGCCTGGTCGCTGCAGCCGGTATAGCCCTCAATAGCGGCCTTTATGATGGCAAAAATTTTTTCCAGGCAGAAACCGCGGCATTTAAAGCCGAATTGCGCAAGGCGTATGAAATTGCGCCAGACGGAGTGATCGGCGTAAATGTCATGGTTGCACTCTCAGATTTCGTACCGCTCGTTAAAGCGGCCATCGAAGGCGGCGCCAAAGTAATTGTATGCGGTGCCGGCCTGCCGATGGGACTTCCGGAACTGACGGCCGATCATCCGGATGTCGCTCTGGTACCGATTGTCTCTTCGCTCCGGGCAGCACAACTTATCGTGCGAAAGTGGCAAAAAGCCTATCACCGGCTACCGGATGCAGTAGTGGTAGAAAATCCGGATACGGCTGGCGGCCACCTGGGTGAAAAGATGGAAAACATCGGCACCGGCGAGTATGACCAATATGCAACGATACGTGACATCAAAGCTTTTTTCCGTGACGAGTGCGGCACTGATGTACCGGTAATTGCCGCTGGCGGAATCTGGGATCGCGCAGACTTGGAACATGCCTTGGCTGAGGGGGCTGACGGAGTTCAGATGGCCAGCCGCTTTGTCTGCACAGAAGAATGTGATGCCAGCGACGAGTTCAAGCAGCGCTACATTGAATGTACTGAAGAGGATATCGGCCTGATTATGAGCCCGGCAGGACTCCCCGGACGTGCCATATTGAACAACATTGACAACATTCGCCAGTATGATCTTGACCACCATACGCCATGCCGCATGGGTTGCCTGAAGAAATGCTCCTATAAGGAATCTGGGGAACGCTTCTGCATCGTCACTGCCCTGGATCGCGCCCAACGTGGTGATGTTGAGACCGGCCTGATTTTTTGCGGGACCAATGCCTGGAAAGCAAATCGGATCACGACTGTGCAGGCAATTTTTGACGAGCTTTTCGGCGACACATCGGAAACCGAGCAACACTAGATAACAAATACCTCCACACCGACACAGAATACTGGGTCCGTTGTCTGGTGTTATTTTATGCTTGACTTGTTACTCCCATGTATCTATATTCCATAACTCTTTAAAAATCAGAAGCGGATGGAGATGCATATGTACGCAGTTATTAAAACAGGTGGTAAGCAATACAAGGTTGCCGAAGGCGAATTTCTCAAGGTTGAAAAACTTGAGGGTGAAATCGGCGACAGCATAGAATTTGCCGAAATTCTTATGGTTGGCGGAGAAAAAACGGTTGTAGGCGCACCACTCGTTGCCGGGGCTTCCGTAACAGCCAAGATTGCCGTACAAGGCAAAGGCAAAAAAGTTCTCGTGTTCAAATCCAAACGCCGCAAGGACTCACGCAAACTGCGCGGTCATCGTCAGCACCTGACCGTTCTCAAAATCGAAAAGATTACTGCTTAACCAAAACCGCATAAATATTTTTCCCAGGAGATACGGAAATGGCACATAAGAAAGCTGGTGGTAGTTCAAGAAACGGTAGAGATTCAGGCGGACAGCGTCTGGGCTGCAAGAAATTCGGCGGCGAAAGCGTAAAGGCGGGTAATATCATTTATCGCCAGCGTGGTACACAGATTCACCCCGGCAACAACGTCGGTTGCGGCAAGGATTACACCCTGTTTGCCCTGATTGAAGGTGTGGTAGCGTTCGAGCGTCTGGGTAAAGACCGTAAAAAGGTTTCAGTATACCCTAACTAATAGATAGTCTCTTTTTATTATTCATGCAAAAGCCTGGAAGATTTTTCTTCCAGGCTTTTTTTGTTTCTGACTTCTTTTTTAAAAGCAGCGCAATTATTCTTTTATGCCGATTTTTTAATGACTTAATAAACATAATACCCCCTTTTATATCTGTTAGTTGGTAAATAACATGGTTTTATTATGCAACAAACCGTTTGTATAAAACCCTTCCATAGTGTAGGATTCCCGCCTGGTATAATTTTAATCCTCTGCAAAAAGGTGATAATTTATGTTCAAGTCAATCCTGACCCGCAAGATCGTCCTCATAATAGCCGCCACACTTTTTATTGGCTTTGCCGGTCTTGGCATTCTCTCCATTTATCTCGAATATACCTCCACCATTGACCTGCAGAAAAAAAATGCGCGGCAGCTGGCATCCAGCGTTACCCATGACATCCTTAACCAGATGACAAAGGGCGATATGAAGGATTTCAACGGTTATATCAACGAAATCAAGACTAAGGGCGGCGTTGCAGGAATTCGCCTTTTTGATGCCGATGGGAAGGAATGGAAAGGTGATGCCGTCAGCGAAGAGATGCGCATGGCAATTGCTGCCGGCGCTCCCAAAGAGTTGTCCGCCAGCAGGGATGGAAAACGGTTTCTTGATCTGGCTGTCCCCCTGGTAAATGAGGAGCGCTGCCGTGGATGCCACAACGTTGATAAGAAGTATTTAGGCGGCATTATTCTTACGACATCCCTTGAAGATGGATTTGCAACAGCTATGCGACTGACACTGGTAATGTCGGCGGTAGGTGCATTTTTCTTTTTCGCCATGCTGGCAACGTTATATGTTTTTTTCAACCGCACCGTAGTGCAACAGATAATTGAGCTTTATAAGCAGCTGGGTGATCTGGCCGGCAGCGAAGGTGACCTGACCAAGGTACTTCAGGTTCGTTCTACCTGTGAAATCGGCCGCCTTGGTGAAGAAGTTAACAACCTCACGGGAAAAATACGCGACACTTTTTCCGATCTCTATTCGCAAACGTGCCTAATCGGAACAAACGTCTGTGAATTAGCCGTCGGTACCGAACGAACGCTGAAGATGACTCAGGATCAGAAAGATCAGGCCATCACGGTGGCCGCTTCTTCCGAAGAGATGGCCCAGACAATTAATGAAGTGACTGAAAATACTCACCGGGCGGCCTCACTTTCCAGTGCGGTCGACAGCGCTGCCAACAGCGGCATGGCCGTTGTTGAAGAAACGTGGGACTGCATGCAGCAGATCAGTGGCAGCGTGAATAACACACTGGTAATCATTCGTGAACTGGAGGCGGCTTCCACTCATATCGGTGAAATGGTTGTTCTGATCGAAGACATTGCCGACCAGACCAATTTGCTGGCGCTTAATGCTTCAATTGAGGCGGCCCGAGCCGGAGATGCCGGCAAAGGATTTGCGGTAGTTGCCAGCGAGGTTAAGGGGCTTGCGGAGAAAACAACCGCCTCTACCCGCGAGATCAAGAAGGTTGTAGCAAGCATCCAGAAGACCAGTCGCAGTGCCGCAGATATGATCGGCACCGAAAGCATTCTCGTCAAGACCGGGCTTGCCAAGGCTGAAGAAGCTCGTGACAGCCTGGAAAACATCAAGAATCACGCCAACGAGTCGCGAATCATGATTGAGCAGATTGCAACCGCTTCTGAAGAACAGAATGCCACAACAAATAATATTTCCGAGATGATTCATCTCGTTTCCCACAGCGCGGAAGAGACCTATTTGATGATGCAGAAAACCAGCCAGGCATTTGTGACGTTTTCCGAAATCGTTGAACAGATTTACGGTTCGGTCGGAAAGTTTTCGGTCGGCAATTACCACGATACCGTACGAATCTACATCCGTGAAATAGAGGAGCAGACTCTCGCTGCTATTGATAAAGCTCTCAAGGACAGAAGCATTACCCTTGAAAGCCTGTTCGACAGAAGCTATGTACCGGTACCGAATACTTCCCCGCAAAAGTTTACCACCCGCTTTGATTCATTCTTCGACAAGGTGATTTCGCCGATTCAGGAAGCAATCGTCAACCGTGACAACAAGGTGATGTATGCCATCTGTGTTGACAACAACGGTTATTGTCCCTGCCACAACCTGCGTTTCAGCAAACCGTTGACCGGTAATCCTGACATTGACAAGAACAATAACCGGACCAAGCGCATTTTTGATGATCACACCGGCATCCGCTGTGCCCGCAACACGGAAGGATACCTCCTGCAGACCTATCGTCGTGACACTGGAGAGATATTAAATGACATGTCAAAGCCGCTGGTAATAAACAACCGGCATTGGGGCGGGATTCGCATCGGCTATCTGGTCCCCAAATAGCGCCCCATCCTTCACACACAAGCGGACACCAGTCGTTTACACGACTGGTGATTGAGAACGGAGCTGTATTGAAACATTTGGGCGACATACTTGTCGAGGCTGAGATTATCAGCAAAAAAACGCTTGAACGGGCGCTGGAGCGGCAGAAATCCGGGAAAAAACGTTTGGGCATTGTACTTGAAGAAATGGGGGTCATAACCGAGGAGGAGCTCGTAGACGCGCTATCGAAACAGTTCAATTTCAAAACCATTAAAAATTTTGTCGGGCACACCTATTCTCAAGAACTGCTCGACATCCTGCCATCCGATTTTGCAATGAAGAGACTGGTTTTCCCGCTTAAGCAAAAAGATACCATGCTCGCTGTGGCAATTACTGACCCCTTTGATATGGAAACCATGGAAATGATGAGCCGCATTTCCGGGCTGCAAATTGTTCCCGTTCTGGCTACCCGCAAAGAGATCCTGGCTGCGATTTCATTGCATTATCTGAAAATCAGTGCTGATGCGGGAGAATCAATCCTGGTGGTTGAAGACTCCATGCCGGTTGCATTGCTAATCCAGGCGGCACTTGTGAAGGAAGGCTATAAAGTGCTGCTGGCCGGGGACGGCCTGGAAGCGCTGAAAATCGCCCTGTCGGAGCGGCCAAAACTTATTATTAGCGATTCGATAATGCCGCGCATGGATGGTTACGGATTGCTGCGGGCCATCAAGGCCAATCCGATGATTTCAGAAATTCCTGTTATCATGCTGACATCCAAAGCATCGATCGAAGATGAACAGAAAGCACTGGAGTCCGGATTCAGCGATTTTATCCCCAAGCCGGTCCAGCCGTTACGGGTCATTTCCCGGGTCAAACATACCCTTGAGATGGCAAAAAAATACCCGCGCTAGTACAACCGCACCATCAACAAATCTGCAATCACCACCGCCGCAACTGCTTCCCCTTTTTCATATGTCCATGTCTGAATTCCCACGGAGGTTCTGGATTAGAGGTTTTCCAGAGTCCGACGCGATGTAAACGGGCCCGGTCTTCTGTTTCTATATATTCCGAGATATATGTCCCCTGCAAATACCGGCGATACGCCCATGCCATTCCCTCGGCTACCATCTCGCGGTTGATGTCCCGCCCTTCATAGCGGATAATCGCCACCGCACGCTTGTATTGGTCAATATCAACGATCTCTGCAGTAACACGTCGCCCCAGAACCTTGTACATCAGTATTCGCTTTGAGATATCGCCGTAGGGTTGCCCAGGCATGTCAGGTTTCTTCGTCTCGGGTGCATCTATTCCGTACAGCCTCACCTTGAGCCGACTTTCCTCGCGGGTAGCCAACAACACGGTATCTCCATCATAGACCGCTCGCACCATGCCATCTATAATTCTTCCGGCATAAGCAGTGTTCGCCAGAAGCAGGATCTGCAGGAGGGCTACAAGATATATCGTCACTTAGACCAGCTCCACGGCATAATTGAATTCGGTTGTACCCGGGAGTTCCCGGCCTGATTTGAATGCGGCCATAATTTCACCCCACCGTTCGCGTGGCTCTTCACTCAGGTCGATTACAAACGAGCTGCACCCGTTTTGCCGTAATTCTCCATGTCGGCCAGTCAGAGAAAACGGTAGTGCAGCGCTGATTGTCTGCAGGCCGTCTTGACTTGTGACACGGTAGGTTTCTCCCCGGTCTGAACGGAGCGGAGTGTTGGCATGCACGTCTTTGATGCGGATTTTGGTGGTCATTACCGGCAGTGACGAGTAGACAACTACCCTCTTTTCGATATCAATTCCCGCCTTGAGCAATTCGGAACTATTGCTGCCGTCATCTTCCAGATAGAGGCTTGCCGTTTCAGCGCCAAGTTCTTGCCAGGCAGCCAGCGCCTGGCTATTGAGTGAAAAACAACGGTACGAGATCGAGATATGCAGACCCTCAAGGGCATGGAAAAGCTCGAAATGGGACAGGTTGGCCGCCTCGAAACGACGGAATCCGGCCATATACAAGGTACGGAGTGTATCGCGATACAGGGGCACATCTCGATCAAAAAGCATGAACGGAAGCTGCCAGATAATGAGATCTTCCGAACCACGCATGCGTGGAACGACGGAGGGGATCTGGTGGATGGCGGCTTTCGAGAGTAGTAACAGCGTAGCATCCGCTCCGCTCTGGAGCGGAAAACGCCATTCTTTTGGTTCACTCACGACAACCGTCAGGGTCTCGTGAGATGTCGTCCGCCGCCTGTCTGTCGGCGCCATGTTCAACTCACGCAGTGCACCATTGCGTGCAGATGCAATCCGTTCGCGAAAAACAGCCGAGGATGCTTCACGTAACTGCCCATAAAAACGGCGGCGAAGATCCTTGAACAGTGCCGACGGAATCAGTACTGCCGGAAAATCAGGCGCTTCCAGCGAATCAAGTCTGAACGGAGTATCGCCGCATTTCGAAAACTGGCCGAAAAGAACCGCCTGCATATCACCGCTACGGGCCGGCTCCAGTTGCCCAAGCGGGAAGCTGAATTCATGGTGATATTCCGCCACGGCAGCCGAAACAAGAAGACATTCGTCCTTCAGGGAAACAACGAGCGAACAGGGAAGCTTGTCCCCCTGCCCTCCTTCAAGTCTCCGCTGACAGGCGCTGTCGCTGAGGGTATATGCCTCTTTTGATGAAACTTTGTAAATCGAATCACCGACTGAAAAACTGAACGGAGTTTCAACCTCTACCAGGCTTCCTGCCGGGGCCTCCATAGTTTTCTTTCGATTGAGAACCATCCCGCGCACCGTCCAGGCCTGGCCGGCCATGTCACTTTTGGGCTGTGCCCGCAAACGGTCACCGACATACAGTGCATCTCTGGTTTCAAAAACCAGACTTTTTCCTTTGATACTTTTTATCTGCCCGATAAATCGCCCCGTCCCTCCCTTTTGCCAGGGATTAGCGATATCATCCGGCTGCTGTGATGCCAAGAATCCCTTGGTCGGAGTGCGGCCAAAAGAATATTTCAGCATTCCCTTGGCAGACGCCAACGCTTCCTTGCGTGATTTCTCCGGCGCATCAAGCACCATACGGTAGGCTTCAACCACAGTGGCAACGTACTCGGCCGATTTCATCCGGCCCTCAATCTTGAGAGATTTAACACCGGCCTTGATCAGCTCAGGGACAAGGTCTATTGCCGACAGATCACTGGTGGAAAAGTAATGCCCCTCCTTGCCGCGATGGCTGTAAAGACGTCGACACGGCTGGGCGCAACGGCCACGGTTGCCGCTATGGCCACCCAGCAGTGAAGAGAAGAAGCATTGGCCGGAAATGGAGAAGCAGAGGGCGCCATGGACGAAACATTCGGTTTCGACCGACGTCGCAGCGGCGATGGCGGCAATTTCATCGACCGCGAGCTCGCGAGCAAGTACTGCCCGCTGGAAACCGAGTTCCTCCAACATCTTGATTCCCGGCGTATTGTGTATCGTCATCTGGGTTGAAGCATGCAGCGGGATGGAGGGAAAGTGATTCCGGATCAGCCGCGCCACCGCCATATCCTGTAAAATGACACCATCGACCCGCATTCCAGCCAGGGCCGCCAGCGTATCCACCAGTTGCGGCAGCTCCTTTTCCTTAACCAGAGTGTTCAGCGTAATGTAGATTCGCCGGTTCTGGCCATGAGCATACGCCAGCATCCGCTCCATCTGGGCCAGCGTGAAATTTTTGGCCCGGGCCCGGGCGGAAAACTCCTGAAGTCCTGCATACACGGCATCGGCCCCTTTCTCCATAGCGGCGAAAAAGGATTCCAAAGAACCGGCCGGAGCAAGAAGTTCGGGTTTATCATGCGCATTTTTCATACATTACCTCGTTTCCATCCCTTTACCACCCCAAACAGAAAGCGCCCCAAACGGGGCGCTAACTCCATAAAACAAATTCGAGGCCTGAAGGTTATTGTTCCAGCAGAATCCGCAGCATCCGGCGGAGTGGCTCAGCCGCCCCCCACAGGAGCTGATCGCCGCAGGTGAAGGCCGACAGGTACTGCGGCCCCATCTTCATCTTGCGTACGCGGCCAACCGGAACGGACAGTGTTCCCGAAACCGCAGCCGGAGTGAGCCCCGCAAGGGAATCAGCCTTGGTATTCGGGATCAGCTTGACCCATTGATTATCATTCTTGATCAGATTTTCGATTTCGGCAACGGGCAGATCCTTGTTCAACTTGATCGTCAAGGCCTGGCTGTGGCAGCGCATGGCGCCCACGCGCACACAAATGCCATCCACCGGGATCGGAGCTGCAGTACCAAGGATCTTGTTGGTTTCGGCAAACCCTTTCCACTCCTCACGACTCTGGCCGTCCTCAACTTCGCGGTCAATCCAGGGGAGCACACTTCCGGCCAGCGGGAAACCAAACTCTTTGGTGGGCATGGAGCCATCCCGCAATGTCGCAGTGACCTTCCGGTCTATTTCAAGGATTGCCGACCCCGGATTTTTCAACTCTTCAGCGACAACGCCGTTCAAGGCACCCATCTGCGCCAGCAGCTCACGCATATTGGGAGCACCGGCGCCGCTTGCGGCCTGATAGGTCATGGAACTGATCCATTCAACCACTCCGGCACGGAACAGACCGCCGAGAGCCATCAGCATCAGGCTGACAGTACAGTTACCGCCGATAAAATCCTTCTCACCTTTGGCAAGCGCCGCATCAATCACATCCCGGTTGACCGGATCGAGGATAATGACGGCATTTGGCTCCATCCTGAGAGTGCTGGCAGCATCAATCCAGTAGCCGTTCCATCCCTGCTTGCGCAACTCGGGGTGAACCGCCTTGGTGTAGTCTCCTCCCTGGCAGGTGATGATCACATCCAGCTTTTTAAGCTCGGTGAGATCCGAGGCATCCTTCAGGGTGCCTGCATTCATCGGGGCCGGCTGTCCAGCCTGGGAAGTCGTAAAAAATACCGGTTCAAAGCCCAGAGCAAAGTCGTTTTCTTCCTGCATACGCTGCATAAGAACCGAACCAACCATACCGCGCCATCCGACGATTCCAACTTTCATAGGTGCATTCCTTTTCTGATTGAAGTGAGTTTTACAGATTTGCGATAATTGCCGCACCGATTTCCTTCGTGTTCACCAGCTTCTCGCCATCTTTCTTCTGGTAGATATCAGCGGTGCGGTAGCCCTGATCGAGCACTTTCTTTACGGCGTTATCAATGGCATCTGCGGCCTCCAGCATCCCGAAAGAAAACTTGAGCATCATTGCAGCCGAAAGAATCTGGGCAATAGGATTGGCAATCCCCTGGCCGGCAATATCAGGAGCAGAGCCACCGGAAGGCTCATACATGCCGAAAGAGCCTTCCGCCAGCGAAGCTGACGGGAGCATGCCGAGCGAACCGGTCAACATGGCGGCTTCATCGGAAAGGATATCACCAAACATGTTTTCTGCCAAAATCACGTCAAACTGCTTGGGCCATTTCACCAGCTGCATGGCAGCATTATCAACGTACATATGGGTCAGCTCAACATCCGGATATTCTTTGGCAATGCCGATAACAATTTCGCGCCAGAGCACGGAAGAGGAAAGGACATTCGCTTTGTCAATGGAGCACACCTTTTTGTCGCGCTTGCGGGCAGACTGAAAAGCGACATGAGTGATGCGTTCAATCTCCGGTACGGAGTAACGCAGCGTATCGATGCCAACCCGTTCGCGACCGGCACCTTCAATACCTTTCGGTTGAGAAAAATAGATCCCGCCCGTCAGTTCACGGATAACCAGAATGTTGAAACCGCCACTTATCACCTCTTCCTTAAGTGATGATGCCCCGGTCAATGAAGGAAAGATGATGGCAGGCCGCAGGTTTGCGTACAATCCGAATATCTTGCGAAGCGGCAGCAAAGCTCCGCGTTCAGGCTGCTCGTCAGGAGGAAGTGTTTCCCATTTCGGACCGCCAACAGAGCCGAAGAGAATAGCGTCAGATGCCTTGCAAATATCAATCGTGCTTTGCGGAAGCGCCTTGCCCTCGTTGTCGATGCCAGCTCCCCCGACATTAGCAGGGGTACGGGTAAATGTAACATCAAATTTTTTCTCTACAGCATCAAGAACGTTAAGCGCCTCGGCCATAACTTCAGGGCCGATTCCATCGCCCGCTAAAACTGCTATTTTATACATTTTGCCCATAAATCCTCCAATAAGTTCACATCAAATTCCTAATCTTGTGATAATAATTTTCACCACACTGTTTTGTCAAACTAAAAGCACAATTAACGGGCGTTTGTTCAGCATAAGTATTGATAAACGCGCTTCCATTTCGTACAATGTTATCTTTATTGAGAAGGAGGCCTTTGTGAGCAATCTGCTATTAATCACCGATGTTGCACGGCTGCGAAAGGTTTTTGGCCGTCTGACTGAAGACAAAAACATTCGTCTCCGCGTCGTTAACAACCTCGAAAAGGGTGGAGAAGAAATCGTTATTGAAAAGCCGGATGTTGTCTTTGTCCAGACGCACTTATCCGGGCTCTCTGCCGATATTCTGATCATGCACCTGAAAAAGCAGTTGGGTCGCAAGCGCTCACGCTTTGTACTGCTGGCCGCTCCCGACCAGACAAATGACACAATTCTCAAACCCTATCAAGGCTGGCTCGATACTTCGGCAGATGATAGCCAGATGCTATCGGAATTGCACCGTCTCCTTGCCACGCTTTTGAACAAACAAAAGAAAAATGGAGCCGCTGCATCGCCGGGACCAGCAGCATCACCGGAACCAGTCGCATCATCCGTCCCCAAACCACAACCGGTAAGCGCAGTAGAAACATCCGCTCTCCTCGGTGGTCAACCGGTTTCTGACGCGACGCCACCTCAAGAGCCCAACGCTGATCTGCAGTTTCCGGTTGCCACCCCGGCGACGGCCGAGCCATCTTTGGAAGAACAGGGAATTACCTACGCACCCCGACCGCGATTAACAGTCTATTCCGAATTCAACAGTTCCTTTGACAGTGCCGTCAGCAGCACACCTGAACCCGAGGCTCTTGACCAGGAGACTCCATCTTCTGCGCATGAATGGAACGTCGAGGACATTGATACTATTGAAACCAAGCCAACACGTCCCAAAAGAAGTACTTTTCTTCTCTGGCTGGTGCCAGTTATCATCGGCGTGATTGCCGTAACCTATCTGCAGCAGCGACCGGCTTCCACAACAGCTTCGACCGCAGCCAAAGCACCCGCTGCGACAATCGGTGCAACACCGACACCTTCTGTGGACCAGGACAAGATAAGCGATAAAGCTGTCCTGACGGATATTGCCGGAAGCCGTGATTCAAAGAGCACGCCCCCCGCAGTACCAGCCGAAGCACGGCCGTCACGCCTGCCTGATTTTATACCACAGTCCGGCCTTGACAAAACATTCAGCGCCGCCAATCCGGGATGGGAACGGTACAAGGGGAAGGTCACCGAATTCAAAGTGCTGCGCGAGGCCAATGCCATCAAGGCCATTCAGGTAATTGACCGTGGCGGGCAGGGCGTGCCGGAAGCTTTCATGAGAAATGTACTCCACCAGGTCACGAAAACACCCGACTTCAGCATTGAAACTTCCGAAAAAAAGGAAGGATACCTGATCCAGCGCGGGAAGGTCGCAAAAAACATCAAGGTGGTCTACTACCGCGATGAAAATGGCGGGAGGCTGCGTGCCTTCGTGCTGACGTGGCTTTGAGTTTCGAGTGGCACACGTTTCACCAACAAAAGCACCACCATAACAGACAGACGCTTGGTTGATCAGAAATGGTCGGTTCTGCTTTTACCTGCCGCGCGTCTTCCTTTCCCGGAGTGTTCCCAGAAGCTTCCCTTCCAGTTGTCCACCCAGTTTTCATCCCCGATCCAGGGGGGGAGGCCAACCTGAAAGTGGGTGGATAGTGCATGAACGTATGGTTCATACATAAGACGCAACTCATCGAGTTTCACGGCAAAAGAATCTTCATTGCGCACTTTTTGACCGTTGCCGGTCAGGAGAAGGCGCAGCTCCATCAACTTCTCCGCTGGCAGGCGGTCAGGGACCGGATCCCACGGGCTGGTTCTGAAGACCAGTGAAAGGTCGACAACAGCATGGCGGGCCATGGCAAAGGTAAGTTCCGCCTGGCGCTCACAGGCACCCTCCAAACCGGCCATGATCAACGCGCAGGTATCGAGGATCGCGGTCAGGGCAGCGAGCCATGACTGGTTGTCGTGCTGGGAGCGAAAATAGGCGAGAACCGGATAGGAAAGGTGCCCTTCGAGAAATTCCGCCGACCAGCGCTCCCATTCATGCAGAAGCTGGCGAAGTTCCTCTTTCCCCCGTTCGTGGCCGTGCCGGCGCAGCATTTCCGAGGCGGTGGGAGGTGAACCGGCACGGGCATCAAGGAGCGAGATGCTTACTTCGCGGCGGGCGAAGGACTGATTGAGAGCAGGCAGATAACCGATCACCAGGGCGAGAAAGGCAAATCCCATCCCTGATTCTATAACTACCAGCAGGCGCGCCAACGAGGTCCGAGGGAGTACATCTCCCAGGCCAAGGGTGAAAAAGGTTGTTCCGCTCAGATAGAAATCAGTCAGGAAGTTTGCTTGCCCGTCCATGGCCACCACGGCTGAACCGAGTGCCCAATGGATGAGAGCAAAACCGGCAATCAGGCAGACCGCCCAGATACTCAGAAGTAACAGCAGCGACAGCGGACCAAAATAACTCAGCCAGGTTTCCCGCCGCCGGGCGGGGACCAACACCATGACGATCCTCACCCACGGGCGCCAGCTGCTCCGGTAGAAAAAACGGGTGAGCCGGAAACGCCGCGTCACGCGGCGCGGTAGGATGATGGTCTCAAATCCCTCCCACAGAACCAGCAGAACCAGAGCAGTGCCGGATATGATTGCTGCTATTGCCATGATTACTTCCTTCGGATTCACTCCACTCAGGATTGCAGAAATGTTCCGGCAGCATCTCCTGATACATTATCTCAAAACGCAAAGCATGTGCACCCAACGCCCCAGAGGTCGCTTTCGCCAAACACCATATGGGTATGTTGATGGAGCGGATTGGTGCACGAGAGCGCAGATGCCGGTGCATTAAACCCAGACCCACCATGTGCTTTTCTGTATGCTCCACCATATACACCTGTCGGTGACCAACCGGGAGAAACGGATGGCAGCGGCGGAGCCAGGCTGCTGAAATCGCCGCTGCCATGCACGATCCGTCCGCCCATGATGGTAAGCAGCGACTCAATCCCTTTAATATCCTCATCAGGCACGGCAAAATAATCGGCCGACAGCACGGCCAGATCGGCAAGCTGCCCCACCGCAATTTCTCCTTTTTGCCCTTCATCTCCCGAAAACCATGAACTTCCCTCGGTATAGAGACGCAGGGCCGTGGTCCGGTCAAGGCGGTTGCTCTCGTCATACAATGACAATCCGCCCACGGTTTTACCTGTCACCAGCCAATAGAGCGATACCCACGGATTGTAGCTGGACACTCTGGTAGCGTCAGTGCCGGCGCCCACCGGTATACCCATATTCAGCATTTTTGAGATCGGCGGGGCCATCTTTGCGGCATCCTGCCCATAACGCGCAACAAAATACTCGCCCTGGAAGGCCATGCGATCCTGGATGGCAATGCCTCCTTCAAGTTGTCGCACCCGTTCCAGATTCCGCTCCGAGATGGTTTCAGCATGGTCGAAAAACCAGCGCAAGCCGTTGAAGGGAATATCCCGGTTGATCCCCTCGAAAACCTCCAGAAAACGTGAAATTGATTCATCATAGGTAGCATGTAGCCGGAACGGCCAGCGTTTTTTCACCAGCAGGCTGACTACCTTTTTCAGTTCGGCCTCCAAGACCGGCTGAAGATCTGGACGAGGCTCGAAGAAATCTTCAAAGTCGGCGGCGGAGAAGACTAGCATCTCGCCGGCACCGTTCACTTTATAGACATCATTTCCCTTCCCCGGTTCGGTCATACCGATCCATTGGGCAAAATCGTCATATTCCTCTTTCGGGCGCTGAGTGAACAGGTTGTAAGCAATTCTCAACGTCAATTCATTCCGGTCAGCCAGTTCCGCGACCACGCGATAATCATCGGGATAGTTCTGGAATCCACCGCCCGCATCAATACAGCTAGTGATACCCAGCCGGTTCAACTCGCGCATGAAGTGACGAGTGGAATTGACCTGATCGTCAAAGCCAAGCTTCGGCCCTTTGGCCAGACTGGCATACAGGATCAATGCATTTGGCTTCGCAATCAGAAGTCCGGTCGGATTACCGGCCCGGTCGCGCTGGATTTCTCCTCCCGGCGGATCAGGCGTTTCCTTTGTGTAACCAAGCGCATGCAGCCCCGCTTTGTTGACGAAAGCCCGGTCATAGAGATGGAGGATAAATACCGGCGTGTCGGCTGACACGGCGTTGATTTCATCGAGAGTCGGCATGCGCCGCTCGGCAAACTGAAACTCCGTCCATCCGCCAATGACCCGCACCCACTGAGGTGGGGGCGTGCGGCGGGCTTGTTCTTTCAGCATTTGAAGAGCCAATGCAAGTGTCGGCACCCCATCCCAGCGCAACTCCATGTTGAAGTTGAGTCCGCCGCGGATGACATGGATGTGTGAGTCGTTGAGACCCGGAATAACGCGCTTCCCATTAAGGTTAATCAGTTGTGTCCCATTTTTAGCAGTGCCTGCAAGCTCTTCACCGCCAATGGCGGATATGCGTCCGTCAGCTATGGCAACAGCAGACACTTGCGGATGCATACCATCAAGTGTTGTAACGGCTCCATTATGTAAAATCAGTTCCGGTGTAATCATTTCCCTACCTCCTTACAAGAGGCTAGTCAGTTTCCATGGCTCAGTGCCCTGCTGCTCCCGCTCTGCTTGGCGGTGCGCCATGAACCATGGTGTAGGCATACTCGACTCCCTGGCCATAGGCGCCACAGTGTTCCTTCACCACTGCAATAACATCATCGTAGGTTTCTTTATGCGCCCAGTCGCGCTGATACTCCAACAGCACCTGGAGAGCGGTCATCGGCACTGCCCCCGCCTGTTCAATGCGGCGCATGGCAGCATTATGGGCGACGACACTTGTTCCCCCCGAGGCATCCTCGACACCGTAGACCTCAAAACCAGCTTCCAGCGCTTCCAAGGCCGGAAATGTCAGACAAACCTCCGTCCAGAGAGCAGCCATGACCAGTTTTATTCTTCCCGTCGCCTTCACTGCCGCGACAAATTCCTCACTTTCCCATGAGTTCATTGAGCTGCGCTCGATCGGTTCCTGATCAGGGAAGAGATCAAGAAGTTGCGGCCACATATTACCCGAGAAGCTTTTTGTCTCAACGGTAGTTAGAATGGTAGGGACCTTGAATATTTTGGCGGCTTTGGCAAGCAGAAGGACATTGTTGAAGAGTAGCTGGCGATCGATATTGCCAACACCGAAGGTCATTTGTGGCTGAAAATCGATAAAGATGACGGCGCTGTTAGATGGGTTGAGCAGTTCTGTTTTCATAACACCTCTCCTTTCGGACAGATTTTATCTTTTATTCAACTGTAGACCTTTCTGCAATAATTTAAAAACAGTTTTTTAACTTATTGGCATGCTTTCTTGCCCTATTTTCAACGCGGGTAGTTTGAATATTATTGCCAACCTTGACAATGTTAACTGCCCTGATACATTTATAGACATGTTCAATAAACCCACGGAGGTATACGATGAAAAAACTTAGTATCCTGGCAGTTGCATTTATTATGACAGCATCAATATCATTTGCAGCAGACACGATTAAGACAATCCCTGCAAAACCGGTGATGCCTGCGATGCCCGCAATGCCATCAGCACCAGCGGCTAAAATGGAACTGATTGATATCAATTCTGCTACCGAGGCTGAGTTGAAAGCCATCCCTGGCGTTGGAGATACATATGCGAAGAAGATTATGGCAGGAAGGCCGTTTTCGAATAAGAGCCAGCTTCTTTCAAAGAAGATCGTTCCCAAGCCGGTCTATGACAAGGTCAAGGGCATGATAATCGCCAAGAAAATTAAGAAGTAAAATTTGAATAAGATATGCTTGATACTTGAACCCCGGCCATAACCGGGGTTTTTATTTGCATAGGTGGCGGGGTCGTCTAATGAAATTCACGGCCAAAGTGGGATGAACAGATGTTACAAAAAAAGGTTCCCGGCAGTTACCGGAAACCTTTATTTGTTTGTGGTGCCCGGGACTAGACTCGAACTAGCACACCCTTGCGAGCACAAGAACCTGAATCTTGCGTGTCTACCAATTCCACCACCCGGGCAATTGAACTGATTTCTTATCATCTCCTTTTTTATATTGCAAGCACAAAAAGACAATTCCCCGCATAAAACCCCTAAAAACTTGACAAATCGACACCCGTGGTGATATCAGAAGAGTTCACATTTTTAGATATCTATCGGAGGAAAGATCATGGAACGTACTTTCGCAATCATCAAACCGGACGCAGTCGAGCGCAAGCTGGCTGGCAAAATCCTGGCACGAATCGAAGAAAAAGGCTTCACCATCGCCGGCATGAAGAAGATTCAGCTGACCAGAAAACAGGCAGAAGGCTTCTACTATGTACACAGTGAGCGCCCCTTTTTTAACGACCTGTGTGCTTTCATGTCCCGCAGCCCGGTGATCGTACTCTGCCTTGAAAAAGAAAATGCCATTGCCGACTGGCGCACCCTGATGGGTGCAACAAATCCTGCCAATGCAGAACCGGGTACCATCCGCAAAGATTTTGCCGTCAATATCGAGGAAAATTCATCCCACGGTTCTGACGCTCCTGAAACTGCCGCTTTTGAAATCCCGTATTTCTTCAGCGCTCTGGAGCTGGTATAATTAACATGTTGCACATGTAGACTATACAGAAAAGGCCCCGCAATTGCGGGGCCTTTTCTGTATCAAAGAGGAAAGAAAGAAGCTCAGGCAAAATGGGCTTCGAGCGCCGTAACCAGAGCATCCATCGTGTAGGATTGCGGTTCAATATCTACTTTCAGCCCCAGGTCGCGACATGTTTTTGATGTTATTGGCCCGATTGACGCAACTGCCACACCTTTCAGCATATCGTGCATCAACTCTTCTCCCAGCATGGCAGCCAGATTTTGCACCGTTGAAGATGAGGTGAAGGTGATGCAGTCCACCGAGCGCTTTTCAAGTGCAAATAGTGTTTCTGGCGGGAGCCTGTCAGGGAAAATGTTGCGGTACGCAACCGGGCTGTCAACATGCGCCCCCATCAGTTTCAGCTCTTGGGGGATAATATCGCGGGCCTTGTCAGCGCGGGGGAAAAGCACCCGGCTGTTGTGCATGTCCAGACGGGAGAATTCTTTGATAACACCCTCGGCCTTATAGTCGGTAGGTACCAGATCCGCCTTTACGCCATGCAAGCGCATTTCGTCGGCAGTCCTCGGCCCGACCACACAAACCCTGCAGCCTGCCAAGGCTCTGGCATCAAGCCCGAGCATATCCAGCCGCTGAAAAAAGTACCGCACTGCATTTGCAGATGTCAGGATCAGCCAGTCATAATCAGCTAGATCACGAATGGCGAGATCGAGCAGTTGCCAGCTCTCCGGCTCCACCAGGCGGATGGTAGGGCATTCTAGCACTGCTGCTCCGCTCGTCGCCAATTTAGCTGAGAATTCACCGGCCTGTTCTGCGGCTCGGGTGACAACGATCTTTTTCCCGCACAGGGGGCGCGTGTCAAACCATTGCAGCTTCTCACGCAGCGAAACAACTTCACCGACAATTGTAATTGCCGGCGGCTTGAAGCCATTTTCTTCGGCCCGATCGGCAATATCGGCCAAAGTACCGACCAGCACCTGCTGGCAGGCGGTTGTTGCCCAGCGTACCAGGGCCACCGGAGTTTCAGCTGATCTGCCATGTTCTATCAGGCGCTGCATGTTGCGCCGCAGAGTGGTAATTCCCATATAAAACACTACGGTACCGCCACCTAATGACAGGCGGTCCCAGTCGATGTTTGATTCAAACTTGTCTTTTCCTTCCTGGCCGGTTACAAACGCGACTGAGGCGGTTATGTCTCGATGGGTAAGCGGTATACCGGAGTACGCGGAAGCCCCAATGGCAGCAGTGACTCCGGGGACAACCTCAAAAGGGATTCCGGCATCACGTAGCGCTTCGCACTCTTCCCCGCCGCGACCAAACACAAAAGGGTCGCCCCCCTTCAGGCGCACGACGATCTTGCCCGCCCCTGCTTTTGAAACCAGGAGGTTATTTATCTCGTCCTGTCCCTGATTGTGGCGACCTCCGACCTTACCGGCATAAATACGCTCGGCAGTTCCGGGAGCGTGGCAGAGCAGCTGCTCGTTCGCCAGATAATCATAGACCACCACCTCGGCCCTTCGTAAACATTCCACGCCGCGCACCGTAATCAGGGACGGATCACCGGGACCGGCGCCGACCAGATATACGATGCCGTTATTCACCGATCGACCTCTGGTAAACTTCTTCCAGAATGGCCTTGCCTCCTTCAGCCAGCAACTGATCTGCGAGGCGAATACCCAGTTGTTCACATTCAGCAGCCGGACCACTGATTTCACCACGAACGGAGCGCTTGCCATCGACAGCCGCAATGAAACCAACAAGGCGCAGTTGGTCGCCGCTGACCGTCCCATGTGCCGCTATTGGCACCTGGCAGCCACCCTCGCACCGTTTGAGCAGGGCGCGTTCTGCCCGGACCGCGTAACTTGTATCAGCATGATTGAAGAATGCAATCGTCTCCGTTATGACCGGATCTGCCAGCCGGCATTCGATCCCTAAAGCACCCTGACCAATGGCCGGAATGGAAACGTCAACGTCAAGGTATTCACCGACGCTGTCGGTGAAACCAAGGCGCTTCAGACCGGCGGCAGCCAAAATAACGGCATCCAGGTTGTCCTCGGTAAGTTTTCTGATCCGGGTCTCTACGTTGCCGCGAATAATAACCATCTGCAGATCGGGGCGTATTTTTAGAAGCTGCGCCTGCCGACGGAGTGCACTGGTGCCGATGCGGGCTCCCTGCGGAAGTTCTGCAAACTTCAGGTTTCGAGAGATGACTGCATCGCGCGGGTCTTCGCGTTCAGTAATACAGTGCAGTCCCAATCCTTCTGGAAAATCGGTCGGCACGTCCTTCATGCTATGCACGGCAATGTCGATCTCGCCTCGCAGCATGGCTTCCTCGATCTCCTTGACGAACAGACCTTTGCCGCCAACCTGGGCCAATGGGACATCGAGGATCTTGTCACCAATCGTCTTGATCTTGGTTAAGGTGACTTCCATATCCGGATACCGCTTCTCAAGTTCGGATTTTACCCAGTTCGCCTGCCAGAGGGCCAGCTGGCTGGCACGGGTTCCAATACGTAGTTGCTTGGGGGGCATAATTTTCTCCAGTAATATGTATTTGATCCTAACCTTTATTCATTCAAGGACCACCGGCAGACGCTCTGTGAGCCTGATCTCTTCCGGCGTTACCAGCGCCCGGTAGGCCAGCGCCTCCACTCCGTTTTCCACGGCCTGTCGCAGCAGCCGTCCATACTCCGGGTCGATCAGGTCGGCCGGAGCAACCGAGGTGCAATCGCCGCGCTGAACAGTGAAAATTAGTACGCCGCGGTCGCCTTCGCGTACCACCCTCATCAATTCCTGCAGGTGCTTTTGCCCCCGCGTGGTGACGGCATCCGGGAACAGGGCCCGGTCACGATCTGCCAACGTGACGTTTTTTACTTCAACAAAGCACCGCCCGGCCGGACTTTCCAGCAACAGGTCAATGCGGCTATGTTCACCATAGGGGACTTCGGGGCGAATTACCGCATATCCCTGCAACTCCCCAACCGTGCCATCTTCAATCGCCTCGTGCACCAGCCGGTTGGGCAACCCGGTATTGATGCCCACCCAGAAACCGTCTGCTTCCACCAGTTCCCACCCAAGGGGAAACTTCCTTCCTGGATTGGAACTGCGGGAAAGTAGCACCCGGCTGCCCGGAACGGCACATCCCTTCATACTGCCCGAGTTCGGGCAGTGAACGGTGACGATACTGCCATCCGCAAGTACGACGTCCGCCAGAAACCGCTTGTAACGTTTGAGCAGAGTACCGGTAATCAGCGGCGGCAGACGCACTATTCTTCCAGCTCCAGTTCTTCATCATCGCGCTGCAGGGCTTCCAGCTCAAACAACTGACGCAGTGCATCGATATACAAATCAACCCGTCCACCCTGGCCGGCCTGTTTCAGTGCCGATGTGGGGGCGTGGAGCAGTTTGTTCATCATGGCCATCGTAAGCGCTTCCAGCCGCTTTTCGGCGTCAGGCGGTAATTCCTTCCAGCCGGCAATGGTCTTATCCAGCTCGGATCTCCGGATTTCGTCGAACCGGTTTCTCAGGGCAACGATGGTCGGCGTCACTTCCAGTGTCGAAAGCCATTTGTGAAATTGGCCGATCTCCTGGTTGATAATCTCCTCGGCTTTTTCAGCCTCCAGACTGCGCTGGGCAAGATTTGCCTGAATTATCTCCTGAAGATGGTCAACCGTAAACAGATAGGC
>JAQUCQ010000205.1 GCA_028686145.1 Desulfuromonadaceae bacterium
TTACCCGTTATAATAAAGCATGTTACCGGTTTATACCTAGTTTCCACAGCACCAACAACGTACTACAAGCTTTTTTATATAATATAAACATACTATCAATTTGTAATAAAGGAGGCGTACATGGAATTCAAAATTGAAAAAGAACAATTCCTGAAGTCGCTACAAAAAATTCAAGGCATTGTAGAAAAAAGAACTTCAATGCCTATTTTATCTAATGTTCTCCTTGAAGCTACTGAAACTTCTCTTCTTGTCACTGCAACCGATCTGGAAGTGGGGATGAAAAGCAGCTACTCTGCCGAAGTTATCACCCCTGGAAAAATCACTGTTTCTGCAAAAAAATTATACGAAATTGTAAAGGAACTTCCGAATCAACCCATTTTATTTTCAACGAAAGATAATGATTGGGTAGAAATAAAATGCGGCAAAGTTCAATTTAACATTGTGGGTTTGTCTCCGGATGAATTTCCTTATTTTCCTGATGTAAAAGAAGAAAATCTCTTTGAAATTGAAACATCTCTGCTGCGAGGAATGATTGAAAGAACTTCGTATGCCATTTGTACGGATGAAACAAAATATAATCTTAATGGAATTTTCATTAAAGTGGAAGTTCGTTCAGACGGCAGTAACGGTCTTAAAATGGTATCCACTGACGGCCATCGCCTCTCAATAGCTTCTGGTAATCTCAAAGGCTCCGCTGGTCCGGAACTCTTGAAGGGAGTTATCCTGCCGAAAAAAGGTGTCTACGAGATGAAGAAGATCACCGATGAAGAAGGCGGAACTCTGATGTTTGGTTTTATGGACAATAGTGCCGTGATTAAACGGGGCGATTCATACATGGTCATGCGCCTTGTCGATGGTGAATTTCCCGATTATAACCGCGTTATCCCTACGGCCAACACCCAGGTAGTAACCGTCAGCAAAGAAGACTTCAGTCATTCCGTGCGGCGTATGGCGATTCTTTCCAGCGAAAAATTCAAAGGGATAATGCTTGAGATATCTTCCGGGGGAATTAGAATTTCTTCCAGTAACCCTGAGCTGGGTGATGCCATGGAAGAGCTGGATGTATCTTATGAAGGAGAACCATTTTCTGTCCGGTTTAATGCCCGCTATCTCCTTGATGTTCTTTCTGTGGCAGAAACCGAACGAGTCGAGATGAAATTCAAGGATGAGCTTTCCCCTTCGATCATTGTGCCAGAAAATTCTGACAGCTTTTTAGCAGTCATTATGCCGATGAGACTTTAAAAGCGGCTGATGCGCCTTTGCTCTCTGGCTGTTGCCGATTTCAGAAATGTACGTTCTGTTCAGATAGAACCTGGTGAACGATTCAATCTGCTGCATGGCCTTAATGGTCAGGGCAAGACTAATATGCTGGAAGCGATTTACCTGCTGGGAAGCCCCCGCTCATTCAGGACGTTCCGATTGCCTGAGCTTATCAGGCACGGTGAACATAGGGCACAAATTCATGGTACTGTTGAGTCGGGGGGGATCGAGAATAAGTTACAGCTGTGTATTGAGGCGGCTGGGCGTAAGGTGGAAATCGACGGAAAGGCGGTTCATAGAGCCTCTGAGCTTCATGGGAAGCTAAACTCAGTGGTGTTTTCGCCAGATGACACCGGAATGGTTAGAATGGGCCCTGATTCGAGGCGGCGCTACCTTGACCGGGCCGTTTATATGGGCGATATCGGATATCTGCACTGTTGGCATGCCTATCAGAGAATCCTTAAACAGCGCAATTATCTGTTGAAAAGTTCTGACAGAAGCTGTTTGGAAATATGGACCGAAAAACTAGCTGAAACGGGAGCAGAGGTTATCGAGCGGCGGCTCAAGTTTGTTGCCATTTTGGATAAAAAGCTGCAGAAATTCTATGCCACAATATCGGGTAGTAGTGAAATATCCCGTCTCAGCTATCAGCCGAACGGGGTGCAGTCAACTGAACGGGAACACATTTACGAAGATCTGCTGGGGATGTTCAAGCGGCAGCAGCAGTCCGACGAGCGCTACGGAACGACAACAGCCGGTCCGCATCGGGATGATCTGAGCTTGGTACTGGATGATCGGCCGCTTAAGGCGTTTGGGTCACAAGGTCAGCAGAAAAGTTTTGTCCTGGCGCTCAAGATGGCAGAGATGGATAATTTGCAGGATATTTTTGGCGAAGCCCCACTATTGCTGCTGGATGACATGAGTTCTGAGCTGGATGCCCGCAGGAACCACAATTTGATGGAATTCTTGACTACAAGAGAAATTCAGGTCTTTATTACAACCACGGAACGGTCTCCAGTTTTATTGGAGGCTGCGCCCCACTGCGCCGTCTTTCATGTAGAAGACGGCAATCTGACGTTTGAAGGAAGTTAACCGCATGAGTGAACAGGAAAATGTAACAAACGGCTCCGAAGAGTACGGTGCCGGAAATATCAAGGTTCTGGAAGGGCTGTCGGCAGTTCGAAAACGGCCTGCCATGTATATCGGCTCTACTTCCGGTGCCGGCCTTCATCACCTCGTCTATGAGATTGTCGATAACTCAATCGATGAAGCCCTGGCAGGATATTGTAATGATGTCTCCGTAACCATTAACACTGATGGTTCAATAACAGTTGTAGATAACGGTCGCGGTATTCCGACCGATATAATGCCGAACGAAGGGAAATCGGCTGCCGAAGTCGTTCTGACGGTTCTGCATGCCGGCGGCAAATTCGACAACGACTCCTATAAGGTATCCGGTGGTCTGCACGGAGTAGGCGTTTCGGTCGTCAATGCCCTCTCCAAATGGCTTGAACTGGAAATCCGTCGTGACGGCAAAATTTTCCGCCAATCCTATCGTCGTGGTGACCCTCAGTCACCGCTTGAGATGACCGGTGAAACAAAAAAACGGGGCACCAAAATCACTTTCATGCCGGATGAGGAAATCTTTGAGACAACTGAATTTTCCTTTGATATCCTTTCCCAGCGTATTCGGGAAATGGCTTTCCTCAATGCCGGAGTAAGAATCAAGATCAGCGATGAACGGGTCGACGGCAAGTCACACGAGTTCCACTATGAAGGTGGAATTAACTCCTTTGTCGAGTATCTTAACCGCAACAAGGTTGTGATCAACCCCAAGCCGATGTACTTTAAAGGTGATAAGGGGGGCGTGGAAATGGAAGTTTCCATGCAGTATAACGACTCCTATGATGAGAAAATATTCGCCTTTGCCAACAACATCAATACTCATGAAGGTGGCACCCATCTTGCCGGTTTTAAGGCTGCTCTGACGCGTACAATGAACTCCTACGCTACGGCTAATAACCTGCTCAAAAACGAGAAAGTCACTGTTTCGGGCGATGACCTGCGCGAAGGGTTGACCTGTGTTATTTCGGTAAAAATCCCTCAACCGCAGTTTGAAGGGCAGACGAAGACCAAGCTGGGCAACTCTGAGGTCAAAGGGTACGTTGAATCGCTCCTCAACGAGCGCATGGCAGTATATCTCGAAGAAAATCCCAAGATTGCCAAAGATATTCTCAACAAGTCGATTGAAGCTGCCCGGGCTCGTGAAGCTGCCCGCAAGGCCCGCGACTTGACCCGTCGCAAAGGCGCACTGGACATGGGGGGGTTGCCGGGAAAACTGGCCGACTGCCAGGAAAAGGATCCGGCACTTTGTGAACTGTACCTGGTCGAAGGTGATTCTGCCGGTGGTTCGGCAAAACAGGGACGTGACCGGAAGAATATGGCGATCCTGCCGCTTAAGGGAAAGATTCTCAATGTCGAGAAAGCCCGTTTCGACAAGATGATCTCCTCACAGGAGATTCGTACCCTGATCACGGCTCTCGGCACCGGCATCGGCAAGGATGACTTCAATATTGCCAAACTGCGCTATCATCGCATCATCGTCATGACTGACGCCGACGTCGACGGGCAACACATCCTGACGCTGCTGCTGACGTTCTTCTACCGCAACATGCGTGAACTGATTGAACGGGGCCACCTCTATATTGCTCAGCCACCGCTCTACAAAGTGAAGCGCGGCAAAAGAGAACAGTACCTGATCGATGAACACGCCATGCAGGAATTCCTGTTGGAAGAAGGGTCTGAAAATCTGACACTGCGCCTTGAAAAGGGAGATCGGACGTATAGCGACAAGCAGATCATCCCGGTTATAAAACAGTTTATTGAAAACCGTGCCATTTTCAATAAGGTTGTCAAGAAGGGTATATCTCCCGAGCTGCTTTCAATTGTCATCCGCAGTAACGTTCCGTGCGGTGTTGAAGAGTTGTCTCAGATCCTGCCGTACCTAGAGGCTATGAAATCGCTGTCCGAAGGTTCGGAGTACGAAATAGAGGAACACCGGATTGCTTTCCGTATTGGCAATATCCGCTCCATCATTGACCAGCAGACACTGGCGGTACTTTCGGCTCGTGAATATGAGCTCCTGGTTGACAACCACCGCCGGATCGTGGAAACCATGGCTGATGGTCGGGCCTTCGTCGAGCAGGAGGGGGGGAAGGTATTGTTCGAGACTAACAACCACCAGGATCTGCTCAACTTCTTCCTCGAAAACGCCAAAAAAGGTCTGGCCATCCAGCGCTATAAAGGTCTGGGCGAGATGAATCCGGAGCAGCTCTGGGAAACTACGATGAATCCTGAAAACCGTGTGCTTCTGCAGGTCAAGATCGAGGATGTCGTCGAGTCTGATGAAATTTTTACAATTTTGATGGGTGATCAGGTAGAGCCGCGGCGTGATTTTATTGAGAAAAATGCGCTAAACGTTGTAAATCTGGATATTTAATTCTGTCGTTGTGTAGGGGGCCCCAATTAGTATATTTTAGGCCCTATAACGTGCTGTTATCCTACAAAAATACAATTGAGGTTTGAAATAAAAAAGAGGGGGTTGCTAATAATAATGGCAATCCCCCTCTTTTATTAATACTGCAAACCTTACCGTTTGAAATTGTATGGCTAAAAACTCATTTAGCTGAGAGATCACGGTGTTCCTATTAAATTCGAAATTAATAAACACAGTCAGACGGGACTTTTGATTTTGAATGTAGGTAAGCATACCGGTGGCACCAAGTTGACAGAGGAGTATGCCAAACTACACGGCAAGCTGCATCTGGTCATGCCGTTGGATGAACAGCCAAAACCTGAAACAGTTACGCAATGGCTTGAAAAAAATGATATACTGAACATAAACGTGGGAGAGCAAAGAGAGAGTAAATATCTCAAAGACATTTATTAATTAGCAGTCATCTCATTTTTGCGAGCAGTATTGACCAATGCAGCAAAAGAAATACAGTAAAAGGAGCTTAATCATGTATGAAATTAATACTCCGTATCCTCGAACGGCAACCCAACTAGTCGTGAAACAGAATACCCTTGTCCGTCAGGTTTATGCTTGGATGGGAGCAGGGTTGGCACTTACAGCATTCATGTCGCTCATCACACTTTCCTCACCTGTTCTCCTCAACGCCGTTTTAGGGAACAAGATGGTTTTCTATGGCCTGATGATCGGTGAACTGGTTTTGGTCTTCACCCTGGTCGGGGCAATCAACAAGTTTAGTGCGACGACGGCAACGCTAATATTTATTGCCTATTCAGCGCTCAACGGCATCACCCTGTCCAGTGTTGCTTTGGTGTATACTGCCACTTCGATTACCTCCACCTTCGTTACCACGGCAGGTATGTTCGGAGCCATGAGCATCTATGGTTTTATGACCAAACGTGACCTGACTTCATGGGGTAATTTCCTGTTTATGGGTCTGATTGGTGTCGTGATTGCCTCTGTTGTCAATATTTTCGTTGGCAGCAGTGCCGTTTCATGGGTCATCTCCGGCATTGGAGTGCTTGTCTTTACCGGTCTGACTGCTTATGACACCTGGAAGATCAAAGCAATGGCAGCCCAGGGAACCGAAGGCAGAAAACCAGCTATCCTTGGTGCCCTGACGTTGTATCTTGATTTTATCAACCTCTTTCTCATGTTGCTGAATTTTACAGGAGACCGGCGCTAATAAGATTATTTTCGTACCGACAGTGGGATTAGATCACTACGTGTACGCCTGAATTGAGGCGTCTCCCCCGATAAAGGAGTTCTGAAACATGAAAGTTCTTGTAGATTTATGCATTGTGCCGATTGGTGTTGGTGTCTCGCTATCCACGTATATTGCCGAATGTGAAAAAATCTTGATAGAGGTGGCGCAGCCCGGCACGTACGCGCCCGTGCCGCCGCCGGGCGAGAGCTGGGTGTAGCCCGTGATGTCCGAGGGCATCACGTCCGGCGTGAACTGCATGCGTTTATACGAAAGGTCCATCGCCCGCGAAAAGGCGAGCGCCATGGTGG
>JAQUCQ010000206.1 GCA_028686145.1 Desulfuromonadaceae bacterium
CAAATCGCGAACGGATGTGACCGCTAAACGCCTTGAACAGCCTGATTTCAGTAGCAACTACACCACCGTCGGCGCCAGTCAGTTACGCACAGGCGACCTTATTCTGGCCGAGGCAAGCGACATGATCGCCGGAGACGGTGATGTGGTGGCCGGTGCAGCCTTGGTCAACGAGTCAGCGGTGACCGGCGAGTCAGCACCGGTGATCAGGGAATCAGGAGGTGACCGCAGCGCCGTAACCGGCGGAACGACTGTTATTGCGAACAGCATAATCATCCGTATAACAGCCAATCCCGGCGAAACTTTTCTGGATCGGATGATTGGCCTGATTGAGGGAGCCAAACGGCGCAAGACCCCTAACGAGGTTGCCCTAGAGGTACTGCTGATTGCCCTGACTCTGGTTTTTTTGCTGGTCTGTGCCAACATTAGTCCACTCTCCATCTACAGCGTTAAAGCCACCGGCCAGGGAACGCCAGTATCTCTGACCATTTTGGTGGCCCTGTTCGTCTGTTTGGCACCCACGACGATCGCTGCTTTGTTGCCGGCTATCGGTATTGCCGGCATGGACCGCCTGTTCCAGAAGAACGTCATCGCTCTCTCCGGGCGTGCTATTGAGGCTGCCGGTGACGTCAATGTGCTGCTGCTGGACAAAACCGGCACTATTACGTACGGCAACCGTGAGGCAGTGGCTTTTGTCACGGTAGGTGAACACAACGAGCGGGAGGTGGCCGAGGCGGCCCTGATGGCGTCTATCGCCGATGAAACCCCGGAAGGGCGTAGCGTGGTCATATTGGCAAAGGAGAAGTACGGGTTAAGCAGAGAGGTGCCAACGGATGCCGAGGTCGTTGAGTTCAACGCCGACACGCGACTCTCCGGCATCAATCTGGCCGGTGTACAATACCGCAAGGGCGCATCGGACTCAACGATTGCGTTCGTCAAGAAACTGGGATGCACATCCATCCCCGCCGACATTGCCGAGGTCGTCGATCGTATCGCCCGAGCCGGCGCGACACCACTGGTGGTCTGCAAAGGATGCGATATTCTGGGCGTCATCAACCTCAAGGATATCGTCAAAGCCGGCATTCAGGAGCGCTTCCTGCAACTACGCAGCATGGGGATCAAAACCGTCATGATTACCGGCGACAACCCACTAACCGCCGCAGCCATAGCAGCAGAGGCTCAGGTGGATGACTTTCTGGCCCAAGCCAAGCCCGAAGAGAAGTTGCGCCTGATCCGCGAGTACCAGGAGCAGGGCTACATGGTGGCCATGACCGGCGACGGCACCAACGATGCCCCGGCCCTGGCCCAGGCCGATGTGGCCGTGGCCATGAACACCGGCACCCAGCCCGCCCGAGAAGCGGCCAACATCATCGATCTGGATAGCAACCCGACCAAGCTTCTGGATATTGTGGCGGTCGGAAAGCAGATCCTGATGACTCGTGGCAACCTGACTACCTTCAGCATCTCTAACGACATCGCCAAGTACTTCGCAATCATCCCGGCGGCGTTGCTATCGATCTATCCGCAGTTGGGTGTGCTGAACGTTATGCATCTGGTCAGCCCCTACAGTGCCATCCTGTCGGCAGTTATTTTTAATGCCATTATCATCCCGATGCTTGTGCCGTTGGCGCTGAAAGGAACGAAATTTCGTCCCATGCCGGCCGAAAAGTTGCTGATTCATAACCTGTTGATTTACGGGGTAGGGGGGATGGTTGCGCCGTTTATCGGCATCAAAGTGATCGATATGGTTATTGGAATGATGGTGTAACCAGAATGGTGTGCTCCCTCGCTGTGACGGGAACGAGACCTCTAAGGAGATTCGGCAATGAAAGACATAAAATCGGCACTATTACTCTTCATCGTTTTCACTGCTATCTGCGGTGGCATATATCCTGCCCTGGTAACCGGAGTGGCTTACGCTCTCTTTCCCCATCAAGCCGCGGGCAGCTTCATAACCGACAAAAGTGGCAAGGAGCTCGGTTCGATGCTGATAGGGCAGCCTTTTTCAGCTCCAAAATATTTTTGGCCACGTCCATCGGCCACCAGCGATTTCGGAAACAATCCCATGGGCTCGGGTGGATCCAATGCCGGTCCAACCAATCCGGACTACCTGAAGAGAGTGGGTGACCGGATCACTGTTATCCGCAACACCGGCGTAACCGGTCCGGTTCCGGCCGACCTGGTACAGGCCTCGGCCAGCGGTCTCGACCCGCACATCTCTCCCGATTCAGCCCTGTTGCAAGTACCACGGGTAGCCACGTCGCGCGGTGTACCTGAAAGCATGGTTGTAAAGGCCGTTACACAAGCGACTGAAAAGCGACAGCTTGGTTTTATGGGGGCGCCCCGGGTTAATGTGCTTGTGTTGAATCTTGCATTGGATAGATTGGTGCCATGAGCCCCTTGAATGACGACATACGTCCATCCCCAGAGGCGATGCTAAAACGGGCCCATGCCGAAGAGGTCACTGCTGAGCTGGGTAAGCTGAAAATTTTTCTTGGCTACGCAGCTGGCGTCGGCAAGACCTATGCGATGCTGGAGGCGGCCCGGCAGCGAAAGAAGGACGGACGGGATGTGGTGGCCGGTTATGTGGAATCTCATGGCCGCAGCGAAACTGATGCTCTCCTGGTAGGGATGGAAGCAGTGCCGCGAAAAACGGTTATGTATCAGGGGGTCGCGCTGGAGGAGTTGGACATCGATGCCATTTTGACCCGTAATCCTCAGATTGTGCTGGTGGACGAACTGGCTCACAGCAACCCCCCTGGTTCGCGTCACGAGAAGCGCTGGCAAGATGTAGAAGAAATCCTGGAGGCTGGGATCAGTGTCTACACAACAGTCAACATCCAGCACTTCGAGAGCCTGAACGACGTGGTGGCCCAGATCACCGGAATTACCGTGCGTGAAACCGTGCCGGACCGACTATTGGATCTGGCCTTTGAAATCAAGTTGATCGACATCTCCCCTGAAGATTTGATTCAGCGATTGAATGAGGGGAAAATCTATCTCCCCGATCAGGCCGCCAAGGCCATCGAGAAGTTCTTCCGTCCCGGAAACCTCATGGCCTTGCGGGAACTGTCGCTGCGTCGCACGGCCGCCAGAGTGGACGACCAGATGCGGGCCTATATGGAAACCCAATCCATTACGGGACCATGGCCAACGGCGGAACGCCTGCTGGTCTGTGTCAGCGGCAGCCCCTACAGCGAAAAACTGATCCGTGCCACCTGCCGCCTGGCTGGAGAACTGAAAGCCCAATGGTTTACGGTCTACATCGAAACGCCGACAGGTGGTCGTCATGTTCAGGAAAACCGAAAACATATCTGGCAGAATCTGAGACTTGCAGAGGGTCTGGGGGCTCAGGTTGGCAACGTAACTGGCACCAATGTTGCTGATGCGGTCATGGAGTACGCCGGGCGGCATAATATCACTAAGATTGTTTTGGGTAAACCCAACAGGCCCCGCTGGCGCGAAATGCTTACCTCTCCTTTCGTTGACCAGATAATCCGTAGAAGTGGGGCCGTAGACATCGTTGTCGTTAGCTTCAAACAGGAAGAATCAGCTGAGACTGCCCCCATGCCGAAGAGCAGTCGTCCGTTTGAAGTGCGGGGGTACGCAGCAAGCCTGGTTCTCATAGCGGCTGCGTCAGTGTTGTGCGAACTGTTGCGCCGCTTTCTGGCACCGACCAACATGGTCATGTTTTATCTTTTAGCGGTAGTTATCGCCTCTGTGCGACTTGGACGCAAACCGGCCATAGCCACCGCCTTTCTCGGCGTACTGGCTTTTGACTTTTTCTTCGTTCCTCCGCGAATGACTTTTGCCGTTGCTGATACCCAGTACTTGTTGACTTTCCTTGGACTGTTTGTGGTGGGGGTTGTCATTAGTACCCTTGTCGCCCGCGCCCGTGAGCGGGCCGAAGTGATGCGTGCCCGCGAGGTTCAGACCGCCAGTCTGTATTACCTGAGCCGTGATTTGGCCGCATCGGTTGATATTGATGCCATACTGAAGGCTGTGCTCAGGAATGTTGAAGAGGCTCTGAATGCCCAGGTGGTGATCCTGTTGCCGGAAGGAGAACAGCTCAAAATATTTGCGGCCAGCGATGGGCTGGTGCTGAGCACCAAGGAGCAGGCCGTGGCAGACTGGGCCTTCCGCAACAGCCACTCGGCGGGACGAACTACGGATACACTTGTTTCTGCCGATTTGATCTATCTTCCCTTACAGACACCGGCAAGTGTCCTTGGAGTTTTAGGCGTGAAGTTAGAGATCCTGCATGGCTATCATTCACAGGATAACCGCCGGTTGCTAGACGCTTTTGCCACCCAGGCAGCCATGGCCATGGAGCGTATCCATTTTTCCCGCCAAGCAGAACAAGCCCAGATTCTTCAGGCACGGGAAAATCTGGAACGTGCTCTCCTGAATTCCATTTCTCACGATCTACGTACGCCATTGGTCTCCGTTACCGGCGTCCTTTACAGCCTGAAGGAAGAGGGCGCTCACCTCAGTGACCGGGCGCGGCGTGATCTCCTGGACTCTGCTTGTAGTGAGGCGGAGCGTCTGAACCGTTTTGTGGGCAATCTGTTGGACATGACCCGTATTGAAGCAGGTGCAATCAGACTGAACTCGGAATTGTGTGATGTGCAGGATTTGGTCGGCTGTGCCCTGGCAGCCATTGAGCAACGAATCGATAACCACTCGGTCGAGATTCATCTTTCCGATGATCTACCGCTGGTCCCAATGGATTTGGTGCTGATGACTCAGGTGTTGGTTAATCTCTTGGACAATGCGCACAAGTATGCACCAGCGGAGAGCACCATTGAAGTCAGCGCTGCCACCACCAATGGCTGGCTGTCTCTGGAAGTGTCCGACCGGGGTCCCGGCGTTCCTGAACATGATTTGAAACGTGTATTCGATAAGTTTTATCGCATCCCGATCCCTGAGGGGGCTGGCGGAACCGGCCTCGGATTATCTATCTGCAAGGGAATCGTAGAGGCTCACGGAGGATGGATCAGAGCCGAAAACCGCACTGGTGGAGGCCTGAGGATTGTGATACGTTTGCCGTTAGAAAAAACCGGGGAAATAAACCATGGCAGCTGAACACACTACGGAAAATCTACCTCGCATTCTGGTCGTTGATGACGAACTGGCGATCAGGCGTTTTCTGCATACGGTTTTGTCCAGCGAAGAGTTTTCCCTGCACGAAGCAGAAAATGGCTATGCAGGTCTGGCCGCCGCCGCAGCATTTCGCCCCGATGTTATCCTGCTTGATCTTGGATTGCCGGATGTGGATGGTATAGAAGTAATCAAACGAATTCGAGAATGGTCACCGGTGCCTATAATCGTGCTATCAGTCCGGGAGTATGAGAATGATAAAGTAGCCGCCTTGGATGCCGGGGCTGATGACTACCTCACCAAGCCGTTTGGTGTTGGTGAATTGTTGGCACGTATCAGGGCCGTTCTGCGTCGTTCACTACTGGAAATCCCCGAGCCCGTGTTCACCAGCAACGACCTGCAGGTAGATTTGGGCAGTCGCCGGGTGACGGTTAGCGGCATAGATATTTCACTAACACCAACCGAATACGATATAGTGCGTCTATTGGTTACCAATTCCGGGAAAGTTCTAACACACAGCCAGATTTTGAAACAGGTATGGGGAAAAATATACCTTGATCAACCTCATGTATTGCGGGTCAATATCAGCAATCTGCGGCGCAAGCTGGAAAGTGACCCTTCTCGTCCGCAGCATATCATCACTGAGCCGGGGGTCGGCTATCGATTGAAGTAAATGTGTAATTGACCTTACCCCCGCATTAGACTGAATACTCAGATTTCTAAATGTGGTGTTGCCAAATATTTTTATTCGCGTAACTCAAAGAAAAGAGGGAGGCAGATCATGGTTAAAACAGGATTGTTTGTCAGATTGGAAGCAAAACCTGGGAAAGAAAATGATGTGGAAGAGTTCCTGCGGGGCGGCCTAGCCGTGGTTCTCCAGGAGCCTGCCACAATTGCGTGGTTTGCACTCCGCCTGGGGCCGTCCTCATTCGGCATATTCGACGCTTTTCCTGACGAAACGGGCCGTCAGGCGCACCTGTCCGGTCAGGTCGCGGCTGCATTAATGGCCAAGGCGCCAGAACTGCTGTCCCAGCCGCCTGTCATCGAGAAGGTTGACGTACTTGCAGTCAAGCTTCCAAGCTAAGTGACCCGATTGCAAGGTGGAGTTCTGTTTGAGGCGAACTGAGAAACGTGAACACATATAACGAAAATAGGTTTGCGGTGGAGTGTTGATTCGATGCGCACGTTGGATGTGAAAATAT
>JAQUCQ010000207.1 GCA_028686145.1 Desulfuromonadaceae bacterium
CGTCATCTTTTGAAACCTTGATACCAAGTGACTTCGCCTCCTTCATAGCCAGCAGGTTATCAATCAAACCATCGAGGGCAACCTTCTTCAATCCGAGCATTTTCTCCATCTCGGGGGGAATCGACTAGCCGTAAATCTGCTGATACATGCTTTTGACACGCTGATACGCGTTCCTGTACTCTTCAAGAGAAATTCGCGTACCGTCGACTGTGGCAGCATAACCTCCCTTGCCCCGCCCCATTCCGTCACTACCCTGCCCCCACACGAGAAAAATGGTCCCCACAAAGGAAAGAACAATGATAATAAAGACAAATTTAATGATAAATGATTCTTTCTTCTTGCGGATGAGACTCAACATAAATTGGAACTCCTTCAGAGGGGGTTGAATGTACGTAAAACGCCGCCAAAGGCGGCGGGGGAGTCATAATACTATACGAACAACCTGATTGCAAGCGCTTGTTTATAGCATTCCTGATCTTGGTGCGGCATGCACGGAAGGAATCTTCCGGCGGAATATATTCTTGAGTTTACTTGACCATTCAGGTACGATTTTGAAGTAACTGTTTAGCCATTTTACTGATTACCGTGTATGGGAGCCATATGAGTACAGAATTTGTTCCAAAATGGATTGCGTGGGAAACAACACAACGATGCAACCTCCACTGCGTACACTGCCGATGCTCTTCAGAGCTGACCTCCTCCGAAGGTGATTTTACAACCGAAGAAGGGAAAAAGCTCCTATCTGACATCGCCGACTTTTCCAAGCCGGTCGTGGTTCTTTCCGGCGGCGAACCGCTCCTGCGACCCGACATTTTTGAACTGGCTGAATTCGGCACATCCCTCGGCCTGCGCATGTGTATGGCCACCAACGGCTCACTGGTTACGGATGAGATCTGCCAGAAAATGAAACAAGCCGACATAAAAATGGTTTCGCTGTCTCTTGATGGCTCCAACGCCGAAATTCATGACAACTTCCGCCAGTCTCCCGGTTCTTTTGAGGGAGTCGTCCGCGCGGCAGAAATCTTCCGGCGCAACGGGCAAAAATTCCTGATCAACTCATCATTCACCAAGCGCAATCAAACTGACATCGCAGCCACCTTCAAGACGGCAAAAGGTTTGGGTGCCACCGCCTGGTACATGTTTATGATTGTTCCGACCGGCCGTGGCGAGGAAATCATGAGTGAACTGATTTCAAAAGAGGACTATGAAGAGATTCTGGATTGGCACTACCAGCAGGAAAAACTGGAGGACGATATTCTGATGCGCCCGACCTGTGCTCCTCACTACTACAGAATTGTGCCACAGAAAGCCAAGGCCGAGGGGGCTAAATTCGAACGCCGCTCACTGACCTTCTCCACCGGGGGCGGAAAAGGATGTATTGCGGCACAATCCATCTGCCTGATAGACTGTTTTGGCAATGTAAAGCCATGTTCTTATTTCCACCGGGCTGCAGGCAACGTCAAAGAAACCCCTTTCCGGGAAATCTGGGAAAAGTCCGAACTTTTCAACAACCTGCGTGACTTCAAGTCATACAAGGGGAAATGCGGCCAGTGCGAGTATCTCAACGTCTGCGGCGGTTGCCGCGCCAGAGCCGATGCTGTATATGGCGATTACATGGAAGAGGAACCGTTCTGCAACTATGTGCCAATTAAAATGCAGAAGGAAAATGCCAAATAACTCATTTTACTGTTGACAGCATCGACCTGAAACGTTATAAGAGAAATCCTTTTGCCCAGGTAGCTCAGTCGGTAGAGCAGAGGATTGAAAATCCTCGTGTCGGCGGTTCGATTCCGTCCCTGGGCACCATAGAATTCAAGCACTTACGGCAAAACCGTAAGTGCTTTTTTCTTATCTACTTGTCACACCTATTTTCAGAGCCTCTTTACACATTCAGGCCGGGTTCAGGTAGTTTAATACTTGACTCTAGCTCTTTACTTCAGTATTAATTCTGTATGCCCGGATGGCGAAATTGGTAGACGCAAGGGACTTAAAATCCCTCGGCTTAACCGCCATGCCGGTTCGATTCCGGCTCCGGGCACCACTTAAATTTAAAAGGCTAACCATTTAGAGCGGTTAGCCTTTTTTAGTTTTTATCAATTAAATCAATTAACATACCACCATCAAGTGAATTCACTTCAATTACAGCATGATGCTTAATTTCGCATAGTCACCAGAGCACATCGGACCTATTCCATATTTTGGCTTCGGCAATCATTAACTCGCACGTGCTTTTTTATTGCTCTGTAACTTTATGTACGCTAGGTTGGCTCTAATCAACACGTGGTGGCAGATCATCATCTGCCATATCCTTTAAAATATTTAAAAACTGTGAAAATTATTTTTAACATTTCAAAAAAAAGCATACAATGTGCTCTCACCTTTTTATCGCATACACCAGGAAAACAGGAACCAACCAATGGATGCAAGCGATTATCATAAAATCAGGCAACTGTTCGATGACTACCTGAGGATGTATTCATCCCGCGATGACCTCCTTACCACGTATTTCAGCAATGACTTTTCAGGTTTTACCGGTGGCGGTGATTTTCTCGTCAAAGATCGGGAGGAATGGGTTGCTATTACCCGTCAGGATTTTGCTCAGGTCAAAGAGCCACTTACTATCAAACTCAATGACCTTGCTATCCAGTCTCTTGCTGATACGATCGCCGTTGCGACCGGTTTTTTCACCATTCAACTTCCCATTAAAGACCATATCCTGTCACGGGAAACAGCCCGCCTGGTGCTGATTTTTCGCAACGAATCCGCAGGATGGAAAATCTCACACAGCAGCATTTCCATTCCCTACCATTTGGTTCGTAGCGGCGAAGTCTATCCGATGCAGGAACTGGAGGAGCGCAACCGATTTCTGGAAGAGCTGGTTGTTGAACGGACTCAGCAGCTTTCCGAAGCTAACACCAGACTGCAACGAACTAATGATGAGCTGGCAAAGGAGATCCTGGAACATACACACGCCGAGGAGGCACTGCGAGAGAGTGAGGCCCATTACCGCCTGTTGGCAGAGGAAGCGTCAGACGTAATATGGCAACTTGACAGTGACTATCGTTTTACCTACATCAGCCCCGCAGACGAACGGCTGCGCGGCTTCAAGGCCGACGAAGTCATTGGCCGTCATGTTTTTGAATTTCTTACCGAAGAGGGGATCACAGAGCTTCAGAAAATGGCTCGCATCAGATTGGAGGCTGAACAGCGTGGCATAAAGGTAGGCACCCAGACCTTTGAAGCAGAGCACCAATGCAAAGATGGCAGATGGATATGGGTGGAAATAAGCTACACATCCAAACGCGATGCATACGGTGCAGTCACCGGCTTCCACGGTATATCGCGAGAAATAACCGAACGCAAAGAGCGTGACAAGGAACTGCTGAAAATTGAAAAGCTGGAATCACTGGGTGCCCTCGCCGGAGGTATTGCCCACGATTTCAACAATATACTGACCGGAATCATGGGAAACATATCTTTTGCCCAAATGTTTCTTGACCCCACCCATAAGTCTCGCAACCCATTGGCTGAAGCCGAAAAAGCATCAGTGCGGGCCGGCGAACTTGCCCATCAGCTACTAACCTTTGCCCGCGGCGGTGAACCGGTAAAAAAAGTATTTTCACTGCAGCATCTGATTAATGAATCCATCTCGCTGTTTCTGCGTGGCTCGAACGTAAAGGGAATAATCGAAATTCCCGACTCGATCCATGCGATCGAAGCAGATGAAGGGCAGATGAACCAGGCATGCCACAATATTATCATCAACGCTGCGCAATCGATGCCGGAAGGCGGGACTCTGACGGTCACCGCACAGAACGAGATGCTGTACAATGCAAATGCCATGAACCTCCCGGGCGGCAGTTATGTCAGATTGTCATTCGCAGATCAGGGCAGCGGAATATCAGATGCCCACCTGAAAAAAATATTTGATCCCTACTTTACGACCAAGACCGATGGGAACGGACTTGGACTTGCTTCAGTCCACTCAATAGTCAGTAGACATGGCGGGCATATTGGCGTCAATTCAGTTACCGGTAAAGGTACGACATTCACAATCCACCTGCCATCGCTCGGCGAGACATACGCAAAACATCAAACGAGCTCTGTCACGCAGACGCCCGGGGTTCATTCCGGCGGAGCTATTCTCCTCATGGACGACGAGGAGATGATCCGGGATATGACAGCTGAAATGCTGGAATATCTGGGATACCAGACAACAACGTGTGATAACGGCGCGACGGCAATTACGGAGTATAGTGCTGCAATGAAGTCAGGATCGGCATTTTCAGCGGTTATCATGGATCTTACCATACCTGGAGGCATGGGAGGGAAGGAGGCGGCTCAGCAGATACTTGCCATCGATCCGAAAGCGTGCCTGATTGTGTCGAGCGGTTATTCAAACGATCCGATTATGTCTGACTACAGTTCCTACGGCTTTAATGCTGCGATAGCGAAGCCATACAAAATATCCGAATTCGAGCAACTGCTGAGCGTTGTTTTATCCGCACGGTAGCCACAATACCCGACACCATGTGCCTGATTGTCTTTGCCTATAACTGCCATCCCGCCTACCACCTAATTCTGGGTGCCAATCGTGACGAGTTCCGCAATCGTCCTACTGACCCGGCCGAGTTCTGGAGCAATGCCCCGCACATTCTGGCGGGGCGGGACAGAGTTGCCGGGGGGACATGGCTTGGGGTCACAACGGACGGCAAACTGGCTGCCATCACCAATTATCGCTCCCCACAAGAACAGGGTGACGTTTCCACATCGCGCGGTAGACTGGTTTCCGCATATCTACAGAATCCGCTGATGACGCCCGGTAAATTCCAGTCCCTTCTCAATCATGATGGCGCGCACTACAAAGGGCTTAACCTGTTGTATGGCACCGCCACTGAACTGCATTATTTTACTAACCGGGGCGGCTCTTCAGGCCCGGTCACTCCGGGAATCCACGGACTTTCCAACCACCTGCTCGACACCCGTTGGCCCAAAGTAGCTGCTGCCACGTCGCGACTCGAATCCGTCCTGCAAGATGCTCAGGTAGATCCTGACCAGATTTTTGCAGCACTGGCAGATCCGACCCCGTTTCCCGTTGACATGCTGCCCGACACTGGAGTCGGTCCCGACCGCGAACGGCTGCTCTCGCCAATTTTCATCGACAACGAAAGCTATGGAACCCGTTCAACAACAGTGCTGCTGATCAGCCGGAGCGGATTGGTTACGTTCATGGAGCGGACCTTTGACCGTTCCCCCAGTTCCTCAACTCTGCTACGGTACAGTTTTCAGGTCAGGCTTCCCATCTCATGAACTTTCTTTTTCACATGCTGCTTTCCGGAGCAAACAATCAGATTCTGGCCGGCAACTTCATGGGGGACTTCGTCAAAGGTCCACTAACGGACCGGTTTCCTGAAAAAATACGGCAGGGGGTTACCCTGCACCGCAGAATAGATTCTTTCGCCAGCCGAAACGATTTGTTCCAGCAAAGCAGGCGACGCCTTGACCCGCACTACGGTCTGTATCGTGGGGTGCTGGTCGATCTGTTCTATGATCATTATCTGGTCAGGGAGTGGAGTTGCTGGTCGGATGAACCGTTTGACCCATATCTTGCCAGAACCAGGTCGGCCATTGAGCAGCACCGAAACGAATTGCCCGAACAGTTGCAAAAGCTGATACCAGTGATCTTTGATGAACTGCTGCCGTCCTATGGAGAGGTGAGCGGAATCGGAAGTGCCTTGGAACGCATGTCACGAAGGGTACTGCGCTCCAATCCGTTGGCCGGGGGCGAGGTAGAACTGATTCGGCATTATGATGACTTGAAGTCTGATTTCCACGACTTCATGCCTCAGGCACGCAGCTTTGCGGCCGACTTTATCGCTACAGAAACTAACTATTAGTGAAGCGGCAGAGGGGTTAAGATTGTTACTTAAAAAACTCCATCGACAACTTCTTGTCCATTTATGCCACTATTTTTAGAGTTTGTGACTCAGCTCCTCTAGCGCTAATTTCCCCTGTACCCACCTTGAATGATAGGTCGGAACAGCAACTTTCATCTCGTAGGTATCATGCTTATAATTGTTGAATCGCCCACCAAGGCGAAAAAAATACAGTCCATACTTAAAGTAAAAACCATGTCGACGGTGGGGCATTTCAAAGACCTGCCCGAAGCCCAACTTGGCGTCGATCCTGTAACCTACGAGCCAACCTTTGTCTATCATGAAAAGAAAGCGCACCTCCCCCAGGAGCTTCGTGCTGCGGCACGCGGGGAAACCGTCATGCTTGCCGGCGACCC
>JAQUCQ010000208.1 GCA_028686145.1 Desulfuromonadaceae bacterium
GTATTCCCCTGCCTGTTCAACACCTCCATCGTAATGACGGTATTTTCTGACTTCATCAATAAAGAAGAGTGATAGCACCTTGATTCCCATGTGGAAAAGGGTCTGTTCCTTTTCAAGATGTGCCTTGATTGCCTCACGAATCTGGATACGGCGCAAGGTGGATTCATTGACATTACCGGTGGCTTCACCTGCTTCTAATCCCTCACCATTTGAGAAGCTGACGGAGTCTTTTGTTGCGTCAATATCAGCAATCACAAATCCTTTGTACTGTTGCAAGCCACCAGAGAGTTGATAGAGGTCGTCATTTTTGTTGAATTTTTTTGTTTCTAGCTTAATACCGTTCTGATGCTTAACCTCATATTCAATACGGGCAACAGGAGGATGAGCAGATATAAGGATCGAATCAAGATAGAGATAGGCATTGGTGCCGGTTAAGTTCTTTACAGTTATTCCACGAACCTCAATTTTTTTGACAAGCTTCTGATTGTAGGCATCCAGAGCGTCCAGCCGGTGAATTTTATTGTGTTCGGTTTTATGGGTCGCTGAATAACGCAAGATTGCCAGCGGATTGAACTCTTCAAGTGCTTTTGTCGTGGCGGGGCCTTCAAGTTTTTGGGGCTCGTCCAGGATCATGATTGGATGGTTGCTGCTGATAACATCAATCGGCTTGCGTGACTGGAAATCATCTAAACCAACGAGCTCAGTTTGACCCTTTGCATTTGTACGGGGGGTTCCATATATTCGCCTTGCATCAGCCCCTTTCGCAGCAAACGCCTGCACATTAATGATCATTACATTGATACCGCCATCTGAAGAGAACTGTTCCAGGTGATGCAGTTGCTTTGAATTGTAGATGAAGAAGCGTGCCCGCTTATTGTACTCCTCCATGAAGTGCTCGGCGGTAATCTCGAAAGATTTAGACACACCTTCACGAATTGCAACTGACGGCACAACAACGATAAATTTTGACCATCCATAGCGGCGGTTTAGCTCGAACATGGTCTTGATGTAGCAGTAGGTTTTACCAGTGCCGGTTTCCATTTCAATATCGAGATTTACCGGACAGGCCTTAGTGATGAAAAGCTTTGTGGACACGGGAAGATTTTGCCGCTGTTGAACTGTCTGGATATTATCCAGTAGAGGTAGCGAATTTTGCAATTCACGGTTTTTAAAACCTGAATGTGAAAAATCAAATCCACCTTGGTTTTGTCCTGAGGTAGTTGAAGTGCCGCCCTTACCTGGATCAATACGATAGGTGACACCCTCTGTTTTAGGCTGTCCAGCAAAACAATCGGCAACGGCGTTGACTGCATCAGTCTGGAAGGACTGTTTCTTGAATTTCAGTTTCATGGCTATCCCCGTACTTTAGATTGATTTCACTTCAGTTACAGGTGACAGAAGTTTGAAAATCTGCTCAACATTGATCTTGACGCTATCGCTGCCAAAGGCATCATCACGGAAGACGACTCGCAAAGGTTTGTGAGCGGCCAACTTCTTGACCAGCTCTTCAGTAATACCGGAATCAAAACAGGCAATTAGGGCATTGCTGTCAACAAAGTATACGGCCTTGCCATCAATGGTTTCTTTGGCAATGGGTAAGGTGAGGTCAAGACCCCAGTCAATGAAAACCTGAAACAGAAGGTCTTCGGGACTTCGATCTGGCTTGATGTGATCTTTGAACAGTTCCAGGTTATCCTGTTTCAGTTCATCTGGTGTGTAGTAGACATCTTTCATGTTGGAGTTGTCTATTTTGAAAACACGGAAACCAATGTCGAGATTTTTGGTGGTGAGTGGGTTAGCTTCTTTGATCTTCTTACCGGCACGACGAATACGTTCTTTTCCAATTTCAGCAATGGTTTTATAACCAGCTTTGCAAGCTTCTGATTTTTCCTCACAGGCTTCGGGGAGTTGTACCATTATAAAATTGCGGTTGCCGTTATCATCTGAGTTTTGTTGCATAACGGCGTGTGCGGTTGTAGCAGAGCCAGAGAAAAAATCTAAGACAATGCCTCCTTTTTCAGAACTGATAACTCTATTCATCAAATATTGAATCAGTTCAACAGGCTTTGAATAGTTGAAAATTGAAGCACCCAACAATGCCTCCATTTTTTTGGAAGCATTTGTTGTTGAATAATCATCTATTACGCCACTAGGAGGGTTCAAACGGGTAATTCTGTTTCCATTATTGTCTGCATACAAATACTGTTTAGTATATACCTGCCAGTGATTATCACGATCCTTCTTGAACTCAATAAACCCATTAGCTATTCCCCACTCCACTTTCGGTTTTGACCATCTCCAGCAAGCTCTTTTTGTTCCTTGTGCGGGGAAAACGTCATTACCGTCGGGATCAGTTATCGCATAGTCCAGTGACTGAGAGTATTGGATGCTTGCTTTATTAAGTTTTTGCAAATAATACGGACCTCTTTCTGATTTGTACTCATCACTAGAAGTATAACGCTCCATATTTGTTACAGGGGTGCCGATGACATCAACGCATTCAATTTGTTTGGCATAAACGACAATATGTTCATGTTTAATTCTAAAATAAGAGCTATCAGACCCTCCGCCTCCCTCCTTGTTTTGCCAAATGAGATCAGCAATTAAATTTCCTTCTCCGAATATTTCATCACAAGCCTTTCTCAAGTTAGTAATTTCGATATCGTTTATAGAAATGAAAATCACACCATCTTCAGAAAGTAGATTACGTGCCAACTTCAACCTTGAAAAAACCATACTGAGCCAATCGGAATGAAATCTTCCGTTGGCTTCCGTATTAGCTATCAATCTATTACCTTCAATATCAAATTGCTTGGAGCGTTCAAAATAGCTTCCAACATCTTCAGCAAAATCATCCTCATAAATAAAATCATTTCCTGTGTTATACGGCGGATCAATGTAAATCATCTTTATCTTGTTGAGATATGTCTCCTGAAGCAGTTTAAGTGCATCCAGATTATCCCCTTCAATGTAGATATTTCGGGTGTTCTCAAAATCAACACTCTCTTCTTTGCAAGGGCGCAGGGTCTTAGCAATGGGGGCGTTGGCTGTAAGAATTGCCTCGTTTTTGCCAGGCCAATTCAATGTGTAACGCTCCCGTGGCCCTTCCACCAAGCTGGCTGAAAGCTCCTGGCGCAACAGATCAAAATCCACCACCCGACGCACGGTTCCGTTTTCGTCCCTATCTTCAGTTATACAGTTGGGAAATAGTGCGGCGATTTTTTCAATATTAGCATCCACCAGATTCGGACTCTGCATCTTTAGGCTATCCATAACATTTCCTTTTGTATCCAGATTATGATTTTGTCAGTTCGGTTATTTGAGATTGCAGGTTTCGCACTTTGGCGTTTAACTCCACCTTGCGGTTAAACTGCTTCTCGCTGTTCATCTTTGCTTCAAGTGCTTTCAGCTCCCGCCGATACTTCCGAATCTGCCTGACACGCTCGACCAGAGATGCGAACGCTTCCCCGTTGCATGGCGGCAGATCAATATAGGTAAGAAGCATCTGCTCATAAAGTGCTTTCAGGTCAATGGCAACCGGTAGGGGCGTGGCCGGTGTCGTGGCATCTGTCCAACCGGTTTCAAAATATTCTTCTATTACCCACGTACCTGATCCATCTTCCGCAGGTCGCTTATAAGCGGCAACACCCTTTACCTGATCTTCATAGCGCAACTGAAAGAATATGGGATAGGGAATCGCTTTATCAATGACAGACAGAACGTCGGTGCCGAGTTCCGGTACCTTGAGGTCAATCTCGAATATTTGAATTTCCGTGAAGCCATCCCGTGCAGAAAGGTTCGTGGTATCCGGTGACAATTTATATTTCCAGACAATTTCGCTGATTTGTGAAACGAACTTGTCCTTGATCGACTTAGTTGGTTTGGCGTTGGCGTATATCTTCGTCTTTGGCAGCACTCGATTGAATGCGGCCTTTTCAGGGTAGATAAACACGTTTAAGCAGTTTCCCGCACAACAAGGAATGCGATAAGCTCAAAGTCATTCAGGCCACTGATAGTATTGAGCAAGGCAGTTGTGCCGCCACCAGTAAAGAGGCTGTCCAGGTCTTTATCCTCTTTGATGTCAATCATGGAGTGAATGGACTGTTCCAGTAAGCGGGAATAGGTCTCCATCTTCCGGCCATCCTGTGTTTCTCGGTTGAATGGCTCATACAGTGAAGGGATTGGCTCGGAACGATCCTTACAGGCAGAACGTAGCATATCGAGAATCTTTTTGACCTCAGTATGATTGATGACAACCCCGCCATCGGCATCAATGTAAATCAGATAATAGGGGTGAAGGCGGTTCTGCTGGTTGATATTCACTCCATTATCAGTGTTACGAAGCACAAAAATTACGCCTGGGTGAAGCCCCTTTTCAGGGTCAACACCAATGACGGCGTGCATCCCCCTCGGTAGACCGTCCATGCTGCCGTTCGCTTTTACATAATTCACCAAATCCATGCGGAAGTCATTCAAGCCAAGATCAGTGATAGATACACCGGTTTTTACATCCTCCAGGTCAATGACTTCATCCTGAAGCCGCTGGAGCTGTTCCTTGCGGAAAGCCATGTCATTAGCTTCAGCACTGAGAACATTGTCATCACCGGTAGCGGTAACGTCAGATATGACCATGCGGCTTTCAACACGGTTCTTCAAGTTGATGTAATCATCAAGCGAGATGTCAGGCCAGAAATTGACAAGCTGAATCTTGGCGTTTTTGGAGCCGATGCGGTCAATACGCCCAAACCGCTGAATGATACGAACCGGATTCCAGTGAATGTCGTAGTTCACCAGATAATCGCAGTCCTGAAGATTCTGTCCTTCTGATATACAATCCGTACCGATAAGAATATCAATCTCAGCCGGTTCTTTCGGGAGAATCATGGCTTTCTCTTTGGATATCGGAGAGAAGAGCGTAAGCAATGATTGATAGTCGTAATGATGCTTGAGCGTTGACTTGCAACTATCGCTGCCGGTGACTTTGGCGGTATGCAAGCCGAATTGCTCCTTATTGAATGGAGACAGGTTATTGTAAAGATAAGCGGCTGTATCGGCAAAGGCGGTGAAGATCAATACCTTCTTGTTGCCTGGATTGATCGGTTCTCTCTGCTTATCAGCTATCAGTTCTTTCAGGTGTTGCAGCTTGGCATCGTCAGGCGGGGTGATTTTCCGCATTTCTGCCAGTAGTTCTATGAAAATCTCCAGGTCGTTACTGAGATCGAATTTCCATGAATCCAAATCCATATCGGCAAGGCTGATCTTTATCTTGCCGCCAATAGAAGCATCGTCGCTATCCGGTATTTCCATGTCATCTTCATCAGCATTTTCAAAGGCCGCTGATAAATCATCAAAGCTGTCGGCAATTCCACTTGCCTTGAATTTGTCAATGGTAGCCAGCGTCTTTTCAAGCTTTTCCTGCATCATTGCCAGGGTAAGGCGGAATGCCTCAACTGAACTTTCCAAACGTTTCAGAAGATTGACCGTCATGAGAGCCTGGAGACTTTTTTCACGGTCGCTCTGTTTCAGACGTGAAATCCCGCCCTTTACTTGGGTGTCATAAGCCTCTTCATATTTGCTGAGACGACTTGCGAGAATGTAACGGAATGGTGCATACACAGCCATATTCAGGACAATAAGACGGTTGAATATCTCGTTGAAGTTGATGACATCGGTGCGGTTAGTCAGCGGGCTGTGGTAAGAAATCGGCTTGAGACGTTGCGGAAATGGCCCGATGTCTTTCATGTCATAGAATTTCTGAATATGTTTGCGGGATCGGGCAATGGTCACGCTGTCGAGCATCTCGAAAAAGTCGAAATCCAGCACATTGAGAATTGCTGCCGGTGTCCGTTCTTCTGGTGGCAACTTGGCCCATACATTAAATACACCCTGGGCACGGCGGAATATATCGTTGATATTTCTCTCTGTTTTGAGCTTCTTGTCTAGGCTTTCCGAATCGCCTTCGTAGGCAAGAGCAAGCTGATTCCGTAAGTCGCTGAAACGGTTATTAACCGGTGTGGCCGATAACATCAGCACCTTGGTCTTTACGCCAGCCTTGACAACCTTGTTCATCAACTTCTGATAGCGAGTTTCCTTGTCTTTATAGGCTTCGTTATTACGGAAGTTATGTGATTCATCAATTACCACCAGATCATAATTGCCCCAGTTAATACGATCAAGCCGTATGCCGAGAGAATAACCACGGGTACGTTGCAAGTCGGTATGGCATAGAACATCATAGTTGAAACGATCCTTGGCAAAGATGTTGGTTACTAGGTTCTGATTATAGTTC
>JAQUCQ010000209.1 GCA_028686145.1 Desulfuromonadaceae bacterium
TCTTTGATGCTTGTGCGGCAAATGCCGGTACGGTAATCATCGCTGCCATTACAACCGCTACAACAATCCTGCTGAAACGCTTCATTATTACAGTACCTCCGGATGGTATTTAATCACTGATTCTTAGAGAATAGATGGTTTCGCTGCTGCTGGCAACAGAGATTTTGCGATAAACGACGAGGTCGCCATAGAAAAATTAGGCATGCGCCTAAGCAAAAATCCTTGGTGGAGGAACACTGATGGTGCTTCTCATCGGACAGATGTGCCTAGTCCCCTACGAAAAACTTCCTGATGTCACGTCCCATCTGCCTGAACGCATCGCCGGTTTTTCTGCCAGCATCACGAAACCATTCACCCACCGGACGCCCTTCTTTTTTCGCCTCTTTCCCCGTTTCCTTCCCTATTACCTTGGCCTCTTTGCCGACCTCTTTGCCTCCCTCTTTAAAAGCGCGGCCAACCTCTTTGCCTCCCTCTTTGAAGGCGTGACCGACTTCCTTGCCTGCCTTTTTAAAGGCGTGACCAACTTCTTTCCCATTTTCCACGATTGGGGTATCGGCAAAAACTGGAGTAGCAAGGAAAATCGCCAGAAGAAATCCCATCAATATTTTTTGCATAAAAACTCCTTTTTGCAGTTCCGCGCCTCTTCTTTCACAGACGCGGTTATCCAGACTTTGTACAGAGTGATGTTTCTGTTGCGGCAAATTATAAAAAATCACCGGTTCAGAGTACGATTTCTGCTCATGATATAGTTTATCTGGTCACTTGGCGAATGCAAGCTCAACCATTTTGAGCCAAAAACTGAATTCATGAATTCACATCCCATTGTTGTGTTATAGCATGTATAATCATGTGAATAAATGGTTTCAGCGCGATACCCGCTTTGAAGTCCATGAAAACTGCCTTGCAGTGTTGCCGCACTATCATGTATCTTAAACAGCTGAATCTTTACTGAAAGGACTATCCATGCTTACCCCGGATGTGATCAATAAACTGACGTTAATTGTCGGCACCGATAATATTGCAACTGCCAAACATGATATGATCTGCTATGGCTATGACGCCACCCAGATGGAATTTCTACCGGACGCCGTTGTACACCCGGCCAATGCCGAAGAGGTTTCAGCCGTTTTGAGGCTGGCGAACCATGCCGGCTTTCCGGTGTTTCCACGTGGCGCCGGCAGCGGTTTTACCGGAGGCGCGCTCCCCAAGGGAGGCGGCGTCGTGCTCGTCACAACCCGCATGAACCGTATTCTGCGGATCGATACGGAAAACCTGATCGCCGAAGTTGAGCCAGGAGTGGTGACCGAACAGTTTCAGATCGCTGTTGAAAAGCTCGGTTTCTTCTATCCTCCCGATCCTGCCTCACTCAAATTCTCGACACTTGGAGGAAACGTTGCCGAAAATGCCGGGGGACCGCGCTGCGTCAAATACGGTGTTACCCGCGACTTTGTTATGGGCCTCGAAGTGGTGCTGCCGACAGGTGAAATCATCCGCACCGGCGGCGAAACCTACAAGGCGGTCGTCGGTTACGACATGACCCGCCTGCTCTGCGGCAGCGAGGGAACGCTGGGAGTCATCACCAAGATTATTTTCAAGATCCTTCCGTTTCCCGATGCGAAGAAGACCATGCTGACGATTTTTGATTCGATTGACGGCGCAGCCAAGGCGGTCTCGACGATTATCGGCAACAAAATCATTCCAACGACTCTCGAATTCATGGACTATGCTACCCTGCAATGCGTCGAGCGCCGCTTCAATCTGGGGATCCCGGCTGAAGGACGTGCAGTGCTGCTGATCGAAGTGGACGGCGACCGCGACCTGATTGAAAAACAGGCGGCCCAGATCCATGACCTGATCAAACCGCTGGGACTCGTGCAGTTTCGGGCAGCCAAAGATGCTGCCGAATCAGAAGAGCTCTGGCGGGTGCGGCGGCTTGTCTCCCCGTCACTGCGGGATATCAACCCTACCAAGTATAATGAGGATGTTGTTGTGCCGCGCAGCAAAGTGCCGGATATCATCCGCGCCATTGAGAAAATTCAGGCCAAATACGATATCCCGATCGTCAATTTCGGCCATGCCGGCGACGGCAATATCCATGTCAACATTATGGTCAATAAGGAAGTGCCCGGCATGGATGAAAAGGCGCATGAAGCGATCCGCGATGTATTCCAGGCCGCGCTTGACCTGAACGGTACCATGTCGGGAGAGCACGGAGTCGGTCTCTCCAAGGCCCCATATATCGAGCTTGAGCTTTCTCCCCAGCAGATAGGCGCCATGAAAGCCATCAAGGCGGCTCTTGATCCGAACTATATATTGAATCCAGGTAAAATGTTTCCTTGGAAGGAAAAATCACATGACGCATGATGCGCAGAATGAGCTTCAGAAGGCTTCGCTGATAGGTCGCATCCTGTCGATGGAGTTTTTTCTATTGGTAATGGGTGTTGTATCGCTCGTCTATGGCATCATCAACAGTGCGTCGATAAATATTTTTTGGGGAATTCTGATCATTCTGGGTGTGTTCGTGCTTCACAAGGTGCGCAAGAAGGACTGGGCAAAGCACTGGCAGGAGATGGAAGCCGAACATAAGGCGCTTGAAGAGCGCAAAACACTGCAAAAAAGCGCTGTTAACGACGCGCGGAAAGCTGATACTGATGGAAAATAATCATGGTTCAATAATCCTGGCGTCTGCCTCGCCGCGCCGCACCGAACTGATGGCGCTGGCAGGCATTCAGTTCAGCGTGGTACCGGCTGATATCTGTGAAGACGTTCTGCCCGGGGAGGCACCTGCCGATCATGTCATACGCCTCTCACGCGAGAAAGCCGATGCAGTGGCAACGACACATGATGGCCGCTTCTTCATCGGGGCTGACACTATTGTGGTGCTGGATGGTGCCATTCTCGGCAAGCCTGTCGACGCAGCGGATGCGAAGCGGATGCTGTCTGGGCTGTCCGGCAGAGATCATGAGGTCATCACCGGCTTCACGGTCTTTGACAAGATCAGCGGGGTACATGTCAGCCGTAGTGTCTGTACGGAAGTGACGTTCAAGGCTTTGGAAGAAAAAGAGCTTGCTGCATATATTGCCACCGGCTGTCCCATGGACAAGGCCGGAGCCTATGCCATCCAGGGTGGAGCGGTCCATTTTGTCCGTTCGATAAACGGTTCATATACCAATGTGATCGGCCTGCCGATGACGGAATTGTATGAAGTACTGCAGACCATGCAGGCCATAGGGTAACCACGCCATGAGCATCTCCCGCAACCTTGTCCAGATCAACGAGCGCATCCGTGCGGCAGCAGAAAAAGCCGGACGTGACCCGGCAACTGTCCGCCTGGTTGCGGTATCAAAAACCCGTCCGGCAGCGGATATCATTACAGCTTTCCAGGCCGGGCAGACCATTTTCGGAGAAAATTATATTCAGGAACTGATACCGAAACTGGCTGAGGTGCAGGATGCGGTCCAGTGGCATGTTATCGGCCATCTGCAGAGTAATAAAGTCAAATACATTGCCGGCCGGGTGGCGATGATCCATTCCGTTGACCGCATGTCATTGGCCCGGGAGATTGATCGTCAATGGGGCATCTGTGGCAAGATCTGCGACATACTGATTCAGGTCAATATTTCCGGTGAACATACCAAATCGGGAACCACCGAGGAGGGGGCAATCCAACTGGTGCGGGAATGCGCCCTGCTCCCGAATATCAGGGTAAAGGGGCTGATGACAATGCCTCCATTTTTCGATGACCCCGATGCAGCGCGGCCCTATTTTGCCGAGCTCAGACGTCTTTCGGAAGCTGTTGCCGCTCAGCAGATTACAGGTGTTGACATGGGTGAGCTTTCCATGGGGATGTCCGGTGATTTTGAAGCGGCTATTCAGGAAGGTGCTACTCTGGTGCGGGTCGGCACGGCCATCTTCGGGGACAGGTGACTATTACAGTTCCGGAACCGCTTTCGGGATCGGCGCCATATCAGGCCGGTCCATTTCCTCAATATATTTCAGTACAAAACGCTGGGCAGCTTCGACGGCTCGCGGTATCTCCCACTTTTTCAGATCACGCTCTTCCACCTGGTTACTGACGCCGCGAATTTCAAGACAGTCAACGCCGCACCGCAGACAGACCTGTGCCACCGCTGCTCCCTCCATGTTTTCGATCAGGGCATTCCAGCGTTGCGACAACTCAGCACCGTGCCGGCTGGTGCCGCTGCAGGTTGAAACGGTTGCAAAGCGTCCTCGCATGAGAAAAACACCATAATAATCAGCCAACTGCATGGCCTTTTCCGAGGCATGCCGGGAAAGCGGCAGCACGTTATAGCATCTTCCCCCGCCCTGCCCAAGTGTAGGAAGATTCATGTAGCGAAGATCTTTCCAGCCACTCGCAACGGCCACGCCATCATCAGCCAGAACCTCCTCGCTCGCGACCACCAGATTACCGATAGAGAGTCCACTGCCGATATACGCTCCGGCACAGCCGGTATTAATCACAAGTTGCGGCTGGTAGCGGTCAATCATGACGGCAGCAGTTGCTGCTGCGTTGACTTTTCCAACACCGCCGGCACAGATAACAACACGCAGGTTGCCGACAGCGCCTTCGATATACTCAAACCCGCCTGATTTTACCCGGCCGGAATGTTCAAGCACCTTTTCCAGCAGCTCTATTTCCTGTGGCACCGCCGCAATGATGACAATTGGTTTCATGTGGTTTCCGTTGGTGATGCCAGCCGTTTCCGCTTCTGGAATGCCTGCAGATCTTCGGCCGTGTCGATATCCTGCCATTCGGGCAACAGAGCAGCCGCCAGTCCTAAATCGCGCACTGCAGCCAGACTCTGTTCAAGAACAGCAGCACTGCTCCAGGGAATCTTCGCAAAGAGCTGCCCCCAAATCTGGCGTAATCCCAGCAGGTAATAGCCGCCATCCTTGCTCGGTCCAAAGACGACATCAGCCTGAGGAGCCGCCAGCAGACGATAGGCTTCCATAATATAAGAAAGCGGCAGATCAGGAGCATCGCTGCCGATAATGCAACAGGATTCGAAGCCGCTTGCAAACATTTCTTCAAATGCCTCCTGCATGCGCTGGCCCAAATCCCCCGATTTCTGTAGCCGCGAACGGCATCCGAAGCGTTCAGCCAAATGCGGCAGCAACTCTTCGTCACAATCCCAGAAGACAATAGGTTCGATATCATTTAACTGCCGGGTGGTTTTCAGTACATCCTGCAGCATAGTCTCATACAGTTCAGTAGCAGCCTGATCACCAAATGTCGCCGCGAGTCTTGTTTTTACTTTTCCGGGGATCGGCGCACGGGCGAAGACAATCAGTCCTTTTTTCATCGACGATCAAGCTCCACTGCGGCATAGGCGGAATGGTTGTGAATCGATTCGAAATTTTCCGCTTCGACCGAAAACCAGGTAATGTTATCGAGAGCCGCCAGGCGTGAATGTGCTTCACGCACCATATCCTCGACAAATCGCGGATTTTCATAGGCCTGTTCGGTGACGAACTTTTCGTCGGCACGTTTGAGCAGGGAATAAAGCGGACTGGAGCCACACTGTTCAATCAACTCCACCAGATCTTCGATCCAGATAAAGTCACGGTAGCGCACCCGCACGGTCATGATGCTGCGCTGGTTATGAGCGCCAAAACGCGACAATTCCCGACTACATGGACAGAGCGACGTAAGCGGAACCTTGATACTGAGAATGAAATCAAGGGTGTCCGTCATGGAGGCGCTGAATTCGCAGGTGTACTCCATCAGGCTTTTGGCACCGGAAACCGGCGCAGCCTTGTCGATAAAATAGGGAAACTGGATCTCAAGATGAGCGCTTTCCGAGCCAAGCTTGGACTTCATCTCGTCAAGAATAATCTCAAGCTTGTCGAGAGCGATCTGCTCGCGGTATTTGTTAAGAATCTCCACAAAGCGGCTCATGTGGGTACCCTTGAACTGGTGCGGCAGATCGACGTACATATTGATCTTGGCAACCGTATGCTGCAGGGTGCGGTTCTTGTCCATCACCACGATCGGATAGGTAATATCCTTGACTCCTACCTTGGCGATCGGAATACGGCGGGTGTCCGGGCGTTTTTGCATGTCCGGCATTGGAGCCGGGTGGGGAGGGGTGGATGTCCTTTTCATAGCTTTACTTCCGGTTTCAGATCAACTTCCAGCACCTTGCCGATCTCGTTCCAGATGCCATCGCGCCCTTCTTTGGAGAGAGCCGAAAAAGGAAGCATCATTCCCTTGTCACGTTTGATTGCAGCGGCGATGATCCCTTTCT
>JAQUCQ010000210.1 GCA_028686145.1 Desulfuromonadaceae bacterium
AGAGTATTGAAGCTATTGAACCGGTAATTATCGATTTTGCCGGATGTGTAGATGGGTATCTGATCGATCAGACCCGTGTGTTCTCGGTGGGAGAGCCGTCTGATCACCTACGGAGAGCGTATGACGATATGCTGGAGATTCAAGCGTTAATGATGCGTACTATTGAAGTCGGAATGACATGGGGGGAGCTGTATGAAGTTTGCTTTAAATGTGCTGCTGATATGGGGTACGCCGAAAGTTTCATGGGGGCTAAAGGGGCACAGGTCTCATTTATAGGACATGGACTGGGAATAGAAATGGATGAATATCCTTTTATTGCCAGAAATTTCACCCATATGACATTTGAAGCAGGGATGGCGTTTGCCTTTGAGCCGAAAGTAGTTTTTCCGGGTGAAGGTTCAGTAGGAATCGAAAACACATTTTATTTGAGTAATGAAGGTCTTAAGCGTCTCACTCACTCCGATGATGGGCTGGTAATTTTAAACTGATCACCGTGGCAAAATTTTTGTTGCAATTTTCGTATACGGTCTAGTATAACAGCCGTACAAAATCGTATACAGTATGCTGGAATTGAGTCGCAGTTTCTCCCCGTAAGAAATGATGTATAGATGGCAGGAAGCTGAAAAAGCTTTTTATCCGGGTTTACCCCCACACCACGAAAAGGAGAGTAAAACAATGGCCCTGAAAGACACGCTCAAGCTGAAGATCGAGGAACACCGCCCCCGCATCACCAGACTCGTCAAAGAATTTGGCAAGGTCATCATTGATCAGGTAAACATCGACCAGTGTATCGGTGGTGCCCGTGATATCCGTTCGCTCGTAACCGATATCTCCTATCTGGATCCGCAGGAAGGTATCCGTTTCCGTGGCAAAACAATTCCTGAAACCTTTGCCGCACTTCCCAAGGCAAAAGGCTCCAACTACCCAACCGTTGAATCCTTCTGGTACTTCCTGCTTACCGGAGAAATTCCGACTCAGGCTCAGACTGATGAAGTGGTTGCTGAGTGGAAGGGGCGTCAGGTTGTGGCCCAGTATGTATTTGATGCTATCAAAGCTCTGCCGATCGACAGCCATCCGATGGTAATGCTTTCGGTCGCTATCTTGGCAATGCAGAAAGATTCCAAATTTGCTGCGTTCTATAACTCCGGGAAATTCAACAAAATGACCGCTTGGGAATCCGTCTATGAAGATGCCAGCGATATAGTTGCCCGTATTCCGATCATCGCAGCTTTCATCTACAACCTCAAGTATCGTGGTGGCAAGCAGATTGCCATTGATCCAACCCTTGACATGGGTGCCAATTTTGCCCATATGATCGGCCAGAGTGAAGAGTACAAAGATGTTGCCCGTATGTATTTCATCCTGCACTCCGATCATGAGTCCGGCAACGTATCGGCTCACACCACTCACCTGGTGCATTCGGCGCTTTCCGATCCGTATTATGCCTACTCTGCAGGTCTGAACGGTCTGGCTGGCCCGCTGCACGGCCTTGCCAACCAGGAAGTTCTTGCTTGGACGATGAATTTCCAGGCAAAATACTGCAAAGATGTCGAGCCGACCAAAGAACTGATCAAAGCAGCTCTCTGGGATACACTTAATGCCGGTCAGGTAATCCCCGGTTACGGCCACGCTGTTCTGCGTAAGACCGATCCGCGCTACATGGCTCAGCGTGAATTCTGCCTCGCTACCCCCGGCCTCAAGGACGATGCATTGTTCAAGGTTGTTTCCATGATTTTTGAAGTTGCTCCGGGCGTTCTGACTGAGCATGGCAAAACCAAGAACCCATGGCCAAACGTTGATGCCCAGTCGGGTGTTATTCAGTACTTCTTTGGTCTCCGCGAATATGATTTCTACACCGTTCTGTTCGGCGTAGGGCGTGCACTTGGCTGCATGGCTAACATCACGTGGGATCGCGGTCTTGGCTATGCTATCGAGCGTCCTAAATCTGTTACAACGCCAATGCTTGAAAAATGGGCTGCTGATGGCGGCCGTCAGTTGTCCTAATTGTACAGACGTAATAATTTACGCAATAAAAAGGGGCGCAGAAATGCGCCCCTTTTTATTTTCCTGCTTGCAAAAAAAAATAAGTGCGGTATAAAAGACAATATCTGTCGTATTTGAATAATCATGAGGAAACAAAGAAGCGTTTGGAGTTTGTGCGCATGCATCCATCCAAAAGCGCATTTTGAACTACTTGATGAAAATTGGTAAATTTCGGAGCCCTGCTTTTCCCCGTGGAATTCTCAGGAGCTACTACTACACAGAAAAAAGGAGAAAAATTATGGCAAAGCTACTTGAAGTCTACAAATGTGAGTTGTGCGGCAATATTGTTGAGGTTGTCCATGCAGCGGATGGTGAGCTTTTCTGTTGTGGCCAGGCGATGAAGCTTATGACGGAAAATACTGTTGATGCCGCCAAAGAGAAGCATGTCCCGGTTATTGAAGTAGGGGATGGTTTTGTAAAAGTGACCATTGGTTCTGTTGCTCATCCGATGGAAGAGAAACATTACATTGAATGGATTGAACTGGTTGCCGACGGTAAGGCATATCGCCAGTTCCTTAAACCGGGGGATGCACCGACCGCTACATTTAACATTACTGCAAAAAATCTGACAGCCCGCGAATTCTGCAACCTCCATGGACTTTGGTCAGCGAAAGCCTGATATTTTTCTTTGCATAAGCTGCAAAACAAAAGACCCTCCGAAAATTTCGGAAGGTCTTTTGTTTTGCAGGAAAAAAATCTGTATATCTGAATAATTCAAATCTCATGTTTTTTGATAGAATGAGAGCGTTCTTAAAAATATCATAAAGTAGTTCGGGACGTATTATTGATGCGCCTCTTTACACATTTCTCCTGCTCATGTATTATCGATCAGTGAAACGTATTTTATCCTTTTACATAATTCGTGAAATATCTTCGCTTTTTCTGCTTGGTATTGTCATATTTACCCTGGTCTTACTGATGGGGCGCCTGATCACTCTGACTGATCTCGTCGTGTCACGTGGCGTTCCCCTGGCAGATGTCAGCAGAATGATTCTATATCTAATCCCTTCCTTCCTTGTTTTTACAATACCAATGGCCTTCTTGCTTGCTGTGCTGCTGGCATTCGGGAGACTTTCGGCCGATAATGAAATTGTTGTTATCAAGGCCAGCGGCATAAGTTTGTTTCAAATGTTGCCGCCGGTAATCTTTTGTGCGCTTGTTGCCATGCTGCTGGCACTGGGAGCAAGTACAATTGGTGTACCGTGGGGCAATAGCGCTTTCAAGGAACTCAGTTTTCAGGTGTTGAAGCAGAATGTCACGGCAACCATTCGTGAAAAGACATTCTGGGATGATATTCCGGGTGTCGTCATGTATACCGATCATTATGATGAACAAAGTCATGCATTGAAAGGTGTAGTTATTTACGATGGCCGCAATTCCGATCATCCTATGACGATATTTGCCAGAAACGGCAGTGTTTCCAGCTCAGGTGGCAGCCAGGCTCTTTTGCTGTCTTTACATGACGGTTCTATCCATATTGCTGGCAAAGATGGCCTTTACCGGTTAGTCAATTTTGGTGAATACAGTATGATGATCGGCGAAAATGGGAGTACTGCAATATCCCGGAATGAGCCGGATATGTGGCTGTCAGAACTTCAGAGTCAGATAGATAACCCCGAAACTACTGCCGTAAAACGTTTAAAACTTCAGACAGAGCTTTATAGCCGGTTTACTTTTCCATTCGCTTCGATCGTGTTTGCGATCCTTGCAGTCCCTTTGGGGTTGCAGAACCGCAGATCAGGTAAATCGGGAGGTTTTACGGTAAGTATTGCAATTATTCTTTCCTATTACGTTATGATGTCGGTTGTGCGAACAGTGGCGGAGAGAGGCGTTGTCTCTCCTGTGATTGCGCTGTGGATTCCTGACCTGATTTTCTTTGCTATGGGATGGTACTTTTTACGAATGGCATCATTAGAAAAAAGCATTCCCTTGTTTCCGTTGAGAAAAGTTCTTGGTTATTTTCGGAAAGCGACCTGATATGGGTATTCTTTACCGCTATATAGCCCGGACCTGGTTACGGCTGCTAATGCTCTGCTTGAGCGGTTTTGTCGGGATTTATCTGGTTATTGATTTGATTGAGAAAATTCCGCGCTTTCTGCGTGTCGGAGGGACCGCAGGCGATATTATCCAATATTTTATCTGGAAACTTCCTGAAATGGTCAGCCGTACAGCCACATTCTCGATTCTTATGGCCACGTTGTTGACGCTTGGAGTGCTTTCGCGTGACAGCGAAATTATTGCGATGCGCAGTTGCGGTGTTAGTCTGCTAAAAATCGCTCTGCCGATGCTGACTCTCGGATTTGTTGCCAGTATTGTGTTGTTGATCAACTCCGAGTTTATTTTGCCGCATAGCTATGCACGCACTGAGCTGATTGATCGGGTCAAGATCAAGAAAAAAGATGGTAATGTTACTTTCAAACGCAACAATATCTGGTTTCGTTCCAAGTCCATGATTTTGCAGGCACGTTTGTTTGACCCTAAAACACGGACTCTGAGCGGTGTTGTTGTCTGGAACGTTGACGAACTTATGAATCCGGTCAGCAGAATTGACGCCGATTCGGCAGTATATAGGGAGGGACACTGGCTGCTAAAATCAACGGCCCTGAGAAACTTTACGTCTGTAACCGGATATGCACCGCATCTTGCACAAACTATGAATGTTGATCTCAACCTTAAAATCGAGGATTTACAGGTTCTGGATAAAGATGCTGATAATATGAGTATCCGTACGCTGAAAGAATATGCTGAAAATTTGAGGCGTGGTGGCTATCAGGCCTATCGTTATCTGACGTTGATGCACACCAAGATCGCTTCACCGTTTGCGGCGTTGATAATGGTGCTGCTCGGAATTCCCTTTGCTTTGCGGAACAGCCGATCCGGCGGTATCGCGATGGGAATTGGTGCCAGCATTGGAATCGGTTTTGTCTATTTTGTTGTCAATGCGGTATTGCTCTCATATGGACGAAGCGGTGTTTTAACCCCGGTAGTAGCTGCCTGGGGTGCAAATATTATTTTTATGTTGAGTGGAATCTGGCTGTCGATGACGGTTAAAGGATAAGTTAATAACTAGATCTCAATGCTAATTGATTGGAAGTGTCCTTATGCTATTTACATCCTTACGAGCACTCATTTTAGTATTCAGCTTTTGTCTGACGTGTGAAGCGTCTGTTGTCGAACAACCCGCATACATGGCGGCTGCGAAACCTTTGCTCGGGACAGTCCCGATAACTGTTCTCAGCATTATTCCCACCCAGGCTGAACCGGGTACAAAGGTGCTGTTGACCGGGACCGGTTTTGGGGAAAATGCCACTGTTTTTCTGGGGAGTGTTGAAGTCCCTGCCCAGGTCACCGGTGCCAAGCAGGCAGAATTTGTTATTCCGCCACAGTTGGAACCAGGTCTGTATGCCCTTTACCTGAAACGCGCTGACGGCACGGTCGGCAGATCCTATAATTTTACAGTTCTCTCTGTTCGGCCTGTACTTAGTTCTCTGCAACCGTCCCGGATTAGTTCTTGTGCTACGGGTAAGGAACGAGAAGTTGTTGCCCGCGGAGAAAATTTTGGCAACACTTCGATGCTATTCTTTAACGGGGCGGTGATTTCCAGCACGCTTCTTTCATCCAGCTCAATTTCTTTTACTGTTCCATCTGTGGCGGGAGGTCTTTACCATGTGCAGGTAAAAAACGCTCTTGATAACAGTTCTATACCGCTGACTCTTGTTATCGAAACCAAACCTGAAATTGGCCAGATAACAGTGGGGAATGATTATGTTAACTATTATGAGCTGATTATTACTGGAAGAAACTTTAACCAAAACTCTTCAATATATGTGGATGGCGTACAGATCGGCGGCGGTGGCGGGGACGCACAGGATATGACAGAACGAGATAAGCTGATTTTTGTCGACTGTACTAAGCTTGTCTACCAGCGTCATCCCTATTCACCGGTCAATAAGAACTTTAGAATTCAGGTTATTAACCCTGGAGAAGAGGGCAGCCAAGTTATTACCGTAACTGCCCCCTGATTTTGTCATAACTTTCCGGCACTCTTTTTAAGGGGTTGGATGATAAAAAAGGACACTTGTGCACATGCTAGCTAAAAACAGATTTTATTCGTTGTATGTTCTCTGGTTGATAATTGTTGTTTCTTCTACTGTAACCC
>JAQUCQ010000211.1 GCA_028686145.1 Desulfuromonadaceae bacterium
TACACCTGACTAAGAACCCGTCAGGTGTTCTTCCCCACTGCTGTCCTCAGACTCCGCCTACTTCCGTACAAATATTTCTTTGGCCAGATTTGAGTCTATTGCGAATTCAGAATACCCGACCCGGAAAATATAGGACGGGTATGCATGAGTCAAAACAATGCGGTTGCCGGGCAGTACACCCATTGCCATCAGCTTCTGCATTTTTTTGTTATCGTCGGTCTGGATATAAGCAATTTCGCCCTCCTGTCCCGATTTGAATTCAGTCAGCGGCACGACGCCCAGATCGCCGTCGGCACGTGCCCGATGACAGCATTCTCCTGGAGGAATTGGTTTGCCGTGTGGACAGGTTGCCGGATGGTTAAGCATGGTGCAGAGCTTGACGTCAGCACCTTCTTTGAGGAGATGTTCGAACTGGCAGGCCTTGAATTCACCGTCGTCGCCGCGGATATTGAGCACATCCATCATCAAACGTTCCGCCAGCCGATGGCGGCGAATGGTCATCTTACCTTCATTAAACCCTTCAGGGCGGAAATAAATCATTCCCTGGCGGATCTCGATCATGGCATTGCCGGTCAGTTCCTGATAGGCGGGGTCATCTGCCTGAAACCCCATTTTCTCAGGGTCGAGAAAAGCAGCCCCACCCTCTTCAACGGTAATCCACAACGCCTCAAGTATCTCCTCTGCCTTTTCTGAAAGCTTCATCACGTGCCTCCTTTTACTTTTATATCCTTACCGAAGATCTTTTTCAGTTTTTTGACGACGCCCGGCTCCAGCGGATTTTTATAATTGCAGCGGGGACAGTGGATATTATGGCAACCACCGGGACAGCCGCCGCATCCTTTTTTGCCGTCTTCCTCATTAAATTCATATCCACAGAAGCTGCAGATCATGACAGTAATCCCGTCACGAGCAATGCCTTATTCAGGGCATAGCCACTGCCGAAGGCAAACAGGCTGACAAAAACCCCGATGGTGCCGGCAACCTTCCACCCCCGTTCTTTCTTCATGATCAGGAACTGGGCTATGCAGGGGATGAAGAGTGTTAATGTCACAGCGGCCACGGTGAGCTGCCGGGCATCCATCAAGCCCTTGGTCTGCAGTTCGTACAGGCCGGCGGCACCGTAATCGCGGCGGAAAAAACCAAAGATAAAGGCCACCGCCGTTTCTTTCGGCAACCCGATTGAGGCCATCACCGGGGTCATGGCGTTAACCATCTTCTCGAAGAAGCCGGTGATTTTTCCCAGCCAGAGGAGAACCGAGGCCAGCACAAACAGCGGCAGGATTTCCAGGAAATACCACTGCATCCGGGTATAGGTTTTGGTAACAACGTTGCCAAACTGGGGCATACGCATCGGAGGAAGTTCCATGTAGAACATGGGCGCTTCGCCGGGAAGGATTTTTGCCGAGAGTACCCCGACGACGATGAACAGCAGCAGCAGACAGCCACTCCAGACCGCCAGGGCTCCAGGATACTTGGAGAGAAGTGACATGATCACCCCGAGTTGAGCCGAACAGGGAATTGTCAGCGAGAGGAGGATGGTGGCGATGACACGCTCTCGGGTGGTCTCAAGGGTCCGGGTAACCATAGTTGCCATGGTATCACAGCCAAAGCCGAGCACCATCGGAATAACTGCCCGGCCGGTAAGGCCAAAATGCTTGAAAATTCTGTCCACCAGTAACGCTAGACGCGGAAAGTAACCGGTATCTTCCAGAAAAGAAAAGAATATGAAGAACGTGGCCACTATCGGCAAAATGATACCGACCGCATAGCGGATGCCGAGGGTAATGATGCCGTATTCACCAACAAACAGCTCCTGAATGATTTGCCAAGGTATCAGGGACTTGACCGTTTCCGTGATCCAGGGATTAAATATCTGGACAAAAAAACGTTTCTCCAGGAAGTCCACCAGCGTGCCAGCCCCGAAGACACCTACGAACTGGTACAACCCAAAGTAAAGCACAATCAGCAGTAAGGGCACGCCGGTCAACGGCTGCACCGCAAGACGAGACAAACGTTCGGCCGGAGTCACCACCCGTTTTTCCGGTGCGGTAAAGACTCCGGTAATAATCCGCCTGACCATTTCGTTGCGTTCCAGAGACAGGTCGAGATGAAATGATTCCCGACGATCAAAGGCAATTTCCCGAACTTTTTCAGAGAGCGGCGCATAACCGTCACCTTCACGGTGGCGCACCAGTTCGGCAATCTCCTCATCCTGCTGCAACAACAGTAACGCGAGTGCACGATAGGAAAGAGTATACTCCCCCTGCATCAGGCAGATCACCTCATTGATGTCGCGTTCGAGCAGGCGACTGTATTCAAAGCGTTGTTGCTCGCACGCACAGCGATAGGCATTCATTGCCATACGGATTTCGTCAATGCCGCGTTTACGTGCGGTGGCCGCACCGATCACCGGAATGCCGAGCTTCTGTTGCAGCAAATTTAAATCGATGGTAAGCCCCATCCGCTCGGCTTCATCCATGATGTTTACAACCAGGATTACCGGCAGTCCGGCTTCTATCAACTGGATTGTCATGGCCAGCATCCGTTCGAGGTTGCGAGCATCAAGCACGTGAATTACCACGTCTGGTGTCTCGTGCAGCAAGATCTCCCGGGCTACCCGCTCCTCCTCGGTAATCGTATGGATAGAGTACATCCCCGGAGTGTCAATCACCTCCCACTGCTGCCCATTTATGACAGCGCTTCCCCGCGCTACTTCTACCGAGGTGCCGGGATAATTGGACACAGTTACGTAGGCACCGGTTAACGCGTTGAACAGTACACTCTTGCCAACATTGGGATTACCAACCAGAGCTACTTTTCTGGAATTTCCACTTAAAGGTATTTCTGTCTGTTTAGTACAGCATGTAGCCATATCTCTGTTCCTTGTCATGCTTTTGACATTCATTTTCAGTTATTTGCAAAAAATACCCTCCATGCATACGGAAGGTATCAGTAATTATTGCCTGCAGGCGGCACAGAGGCCATAAATTTCAAGCTTGTGATTTTTTATCAGAAATCCGTGGCGGGCAGCGATATCTTTCTGCAAATTTTCGATGGTCTCATCCTCAAATTCAATGATGGAGTTGCAACCGGTGCAGACCAGATGGTCATGATGCTCGCCGGCAACAACGTGTTCATACCGTGTTTGGCCATCATGCAGGAGAATTTCACGGGCAAGACCAGCTTCCGAAAATAACTTGAGCGTGCGATACACGGTTGCATGCCCGATTCCCGGATTGCTGGCTTTTATTTTGAGATAGAGTTCTTCAACGCTGACATGCTGATGAGTGGAGAGGAATATATCGAGGATAATATCACGCTGACGGGTGGAACGAAGACCTTTGGATGCCGCAAAATCGTTAAATATCTTCTTTTTTTCGAGAATCATTCGCCCCCTCCTTATTGAACATGAATTTCAATATAGAGAGGGCGAATAAAAATTACAAGTTGAAAATAACTACCAAAAGAAATTTATCTATCATGCTGTCAGCAAGTGCCGTCCGACCCAGTTTTTGGCGAATTGATATGCGGTTCGCCCACAGCGTTTGCTCTTGTCATGCGACCACTGAATAGCATCACGTTCAATTTCATCGCTCCAGGGTATTCGAACATTGCGCTGACTGCATTCCTTTTCAACATTCAGGCGTACCGCATCCAGATAGCGATCCTGAGAAAACGCATAAAAAGCAACCCAGATGCCGAAACGATCCGAGAGTGAAACTTTCTCCTCCATTGCCTCGCTCTGCTGCAGTTCTCCTTTAACGAACTTGCCTCCCAGATGGTCCGATTCGTATTCAGGCAGAAGATGGCGGCGATTGGAGGTCACGTAGATCAAGACATTTTCCGGTGCTGAATAGACCGACCCATCCAGTGCACTCTTTAGCATTTTATAGCTCAGTTCACCGACTTCAAACGTCAGGTCATCGCACAGCAAAATAAACCGGTACGGCTGGTTCTCAACTGCGGTGAATATTTCAGAAAGATAGATGAGGTCTTCTTTTTCAACCTGTATAAAACGCAATCCCTGCGGAGCAAATTCGTTTAACAGCGCCTTGACCAGCGAAGATTTTCCGGAACCGCGTGACCCCCACAACAGGGCGTTATTAGCCGGTAGTCCGGCCAAAAATTGGCGGGTGTTGTTAATCATTATTTCTTTTTGTTCCTCGACACCAAGCAACTCCTTCAACATTGTTGTGTCAGTTACCCGAACGGGCTCAAGGTACCCAGAAAAGGAATGGCGCCGCCAGTTTGCGGCATGGCAGTGCTCCCAGTCAATATGAGCAACCGCTTTAGGAAGGAGCATTTCAACAGAGCTCAGTACACGCTCAAGACGTGCGACAACATCAGGTTTCAGGTTAAACATGGTTTTAGATCTCTCTTTTTGTCGGCAGGTAAGATGATCATTCAACGTAGGTCACCGACCGCTAACTAGCTGGTAAAATACACTAAAATGAGGTCAGTTTGTATACGTCATCCTGTTGTATACTGTCAATTCAAAAATCCGATGTGGAATCTTTCTGTTGCTATTTGTTTTCATTTTTATATAAAAGAGTGGTCTGTAACCATCTGCATGAGACTTTACCATCGTGCAGATTCTCTGGAGATCTATGAAAGTTATTGAATCAATACGCGACGGCGAACAATTTATTTCACTTGAGTTTTACCCGCCAAAAAATCGTGACGACTGGCCCGCCTTTTTTCAGACCGTACAACATCTTGCACAGCTGAACCCGCTTTTTGCCTCTGTTACTTATGGAGCCGGAGGAAGCACTAACGCTGATTCTCTTGAAATTGTCACACGCCTGCAAAATGACTACGGCTTGGAAACGATGGCACACTTGACCTGCATCGGATCAACACCCGACGAAATTAACCTTTTTCTGAACGAATTGGCTGCTGCCGGTGTTGACAATGTGCTGGCTCTGCGCGGCGACCTGCCTCAGAATGGAACGGCAGTCCCCACCACGTCCCCTTCCCTGCGGCATGCTTCCGACCTTGTTTCTCTGATTCACACCTCATTTCCCGCTCTGGGCATCGCGGTGGCAGGTTACCCCGAAGTACATCCTGAAGCTGAGAGCCCGGAAGCGGACCTGGCGTTTTTGAAATTGAAGCGGGACTGTGGCTCGGACTTTGTCATAACCCAGCTGTTTTTTGACAACGCCCTCTATCACAGCTTTGTGACACGGGCTCGTGAGGTGGGGATTACCAAACCGATCATACCCGGCATTCTGCCGGTCGTCAGTCTGAAAGTCATAAAAAAAATTATTTCACTGTGCGGAGCGACTATTCCAGATGATTTTCTTGCCGAACTTGAACAGGCGGACGTAACCGGAGGAGCTGCTGCAGTACAAAAAGTCGGCATGGCCCATGCCCGAAAACAGATCCGGGAACTCCTCGAATCAGGAGTTCCCGGTGTGCATATCTACACGCTGAATCGTGCCGAAGTGGTAGCAGAACTTGTTAAGGGATTATTTCCCCGGAATAGTGCGTAGCGAATGCTTTTGCTTCTTGTTTTTTGCAGACGGCACAACAGGCTCAACATGCTTGCGGCGGTACCCGCAGTCACGAGGAAGCCAGCGCAATGTTTGGACCAGTTCCGGTGTTAATTTTATACAGCTGGGATTAATCTCAAAACGCCGCTCGAAAATTTTGCACTCGCGACTGACTATGTCAAGAAAACGGCAGGCGGTCTGGGTATAAAAAATATTGCCGCGCTCGTCTTCAATCTTTTCAAAGCAGCAGCGCCCACACTGTTTGCAACGGTTATCCCAATCAGGATCTTCGACAGAGATCTCAGCCATCGCCTATTTCTTACCTTTCTGATTTTTTGAACGCAGCATATCCCCCAGCGTCCCCATCCCCGTGGGGGCATCATTCGACTGGCGGCGAAATTCCGTCATGGTTGCCTCTTCCTCAGCGGCAGCACGAGCCGGACCAGCCAGGGCAAGTGAGATGCGGCGGTTGTCGCGGTCGATGCTCTCAATCTTGATTTCGATCTGCTCCCCTTCCTTAACTACTTCACGAGGGTGGTTGATCCGTTTGCCGGCACCAAGTTTCGAGATATGAAGCAGTCCATCCACACCATCGCTCAACGTAACAAACGCGCCGAAAGTATCGAGACGGGCAACCGTCCCGGTATGAAATGAGCCTTCCGGGAACTTGGCAGGCACATGGTCCCACGGGTCAGCCAGAGTATCCTTGA
>JAQUCQ010000212.1 GCA_028686145.1 Desulfuromonadaceae bacterium
AACGTGTTACAGGAATCAATCCGGGTTGTTACGGAATGATAGATGGTACGGGGCTTCATAATGGATGATGCAATCAAAATATTGGTAATTGATGATGATGATTTTGGCCGTGAAGCTTTGACCATGCTGTTGCGGTCGACAGGATATGATGTTACTTCAGCGTCAACTGGTACAAGTGCGCTGGAACTGATCAATCGTGAGCAGTATCAGGTGATTGTTTCCGACCTCTTTCTGCCGGACAAAAACGGCCTTGATATCCTTCAGGATGTTCAGAAGGTTTCACCTGTCACCGAGGTTATCGTTGTGACCGGGTATGCTTCAGCCCAATCTGCGGTCAGGGCAATGAAAGAAGGAGCTTTTGATTATATAACCAAGCCGATTGATTTTGATGAATTGAAAATTGTTGTTTTAAAGGCACTGGAGAAACAGAAACTTCTCTCGGAAAATATTTATCTTCGCAAACAGCTCCAGGGGCGTTTTGAATTCAGCAATATTATCGGCAGCTCTCCTGCAATGAATCTCGTGTTTGAGCGTATGAACCGCATTGTAAAAACGGATTCGACTGTTCTTGTTACCGGTGAATCAGGAACCGGCAAAGAATTGGTTGCCCGGGCACTACATTATAATGGTACGCGCAGTGATCGACCTTTTATTGCTGTAAACTGTAGTGCTATTCCGGAGATGTTGCTGGAAAGTGAGCTTTTTGGCCACGTTCGAGGCGCTTTTACCGGAGCTGTCAAGGATAAACCAGGAAAGTTTGAAGCAGCGAATCATGGTACCATTTTTCTTGATGAGATTGGAACGTTGCCACTTCATCTGCAGGCTAAAATGTTACGGGTATTACAGGAACATGAAGTTGAAAGGGTAGGTTCTAATAAAACGGTGAAACTTAACGTCAGAGTGATATCCGCGACTAACACTGATCTTGAAGATATGGTGAAGCAGGGCGAATTTCGAGAAGATCTTTATTACCGTTTGAACGTTATTCCGTTACACCTTCCTCCGCTACGTGAGCGTCAACAGGATATTCTATATCTGACAGCTTCTTTTCTGGAGAAACAGTGCCGATTGATGGGTCGTCCGCCATGCAGCATCAGTAAACAGGCACTTGAAGCATTGGAGCAGTATTCCTGGCCCGGCAATGTGCGTGAATTGGAAAACCTGATTGAAAGAATGGTTGCGCTGACAGATGCGTCTGTTATAACGCTAGATGATGTTCCGGCAAAGATCGTTGGTGAAAAGTCTGTTGTAGGAACGCTGGATGTTAAAATGCCAGGCGGTGGCGTCGATCTTGTCGCAACGGTTTCCCGAATCGAACAGTCACTGATTTTGCAAGCACTGGAATCTGCGGGTGGGGTTAAAGCGAAAGCCGCAGATCTTTTAGGGATCAACCGGACTACTCTGGTTGAAAAGATTAAAAGGCTGAAAATATAAATTGTATTTTGTTGAATAACTACGAGTTCAGGACCGGGAGGAGACAGACTGAGGGAACTGTTATCCGGGACTGATGTCAAGTTTTTGCTGGCAGAAGTCGCTCTATTATTTTGGAGGTTAAGATGGATCCGGAAACGGGCACCATTGCCCAAAAGCAATTTGAACAAGCACAACGGGAACTTGAACAGAATAATGTCTTGGCCGCACTTGCCTGTCTGGAAAGAGCCCTCAGTATTTGGGATGATCCAATCTGGTATTCCCGCCTCGGATTCTGTATTGCCAAGCAGCGTGGTCAAATCACCCGTGCATTTGAATTATGCCGCACTGCAATAGAACACGACCCAGGCAACTCTCTTCACTATCTTTATCTTGGGAAAGTCTACCTTGTCGCGGGAAATACGTATGAAGCTCTTCAGGCTTTCAGACAGGGGATCGTATGTGGAGGTAGTCCTGAGTTGGAGCGGATGCTCGACTCAATTGGAACCAGAAAGTCTCCGGTCATACCTTTTCTTTCCCGTAATAACCCGCTGAACAAATTTATGGGCATCATACTTAGCCGTATGGGGTTGAGGTAGGAGCTTTGTAAGTGGTGTGAGTACTATTATGTACATGTCCATTCGGATAAAGTGGCGTACACACTGAATGATACTTGAGATAGTTTGGAGACTGCAGTTTATAAAAAACAAAAAAAGGTGCCATTGCAGGCACCTTTTTTTATTAATGGCGGGGTTGACGGGGCTCGAACCCGCGACTTCCAGCGTGACAGGCTGGCACTCTAACCAACTGAGCTACAACCCCTTAACGAGTAATCAGTTTAACTTGACATCTATGCCACAAAATTTAGATGTATGTCAAGTATCTTGTGGCATAAGTGCAAATAATTACGCACATTCAGAGTAACCACAGACATGGCAGACTGAACAGCCACCCTCGTGTTCGACGATACCGCCGCACTCAGGGCAGGCTCCGCGTTCATGTTGGGCAGACTCGTTGTCAATATCATAGCCATTGTCCATCAAATGGTTCTGGATTGCTTTTGCTACCGCATCAGCACAGGAAAGAACCCGATTATCCCCAAAGCCTGACGGACAATGGCAGGAGATTCCCAGAAGCTGCTTTACTACTTGTCGAGCCTGAACACCACTGCGCCAGGCGAGTGATACCATACGGCCGATTGCTTCACTCTGAGAGGCGGCACATCCGCCAGCTTTACCCATTGTGGTAAAAAGCTCAAACAGCCCATTAGTATCTTCGTTGATCGTAACATAAAGTGGGCCGCATCCGGTTTGCATTTGATGGGTACACCCCTTAAGCGCTTTAGGACGCTCCCTTTTGATAGCTTTCTTGTCGTCTTCAACCGGTGTGGCGGCAATAGTTGCCTGCTCATCTTTTTTTCCGGTTGAAAGTACCTGTTCATCTCTGGAGCCATCCCGATAGATTGTGACACCCTTGCAGCCAGTTTCGTAGGCGAGCATATAGACATTTTCAACATCCTCAATAGTGGCAGAATTTGAAAAATTCACTGTCTTTGATACGGCATTGTCGGTGTAAAGCTGGAAGGCAGACTGCATCTGAATGTGATATTCAGGAGTAATTTCGTGGGAGGTCACAAATACGTTGCGGATATCTTCCGGAATTTCTGCTATTTCCTGGACAGTACCATGCTCGGCTATCTTCTGCATGAGGGCTTCCGAATAGAAGCCCCGCGCTTTTGCAATTTTCTCAAAAATCGGGTTAACCTCTACAAGGATGTTCTTATCCATGACGGTACGGATGTAGGAAACGGCAAAGAGCGGCTCTACACCTGAGGATGCATTGGCAATAATGGAAATGGTTCCTGTTGGAGCAATGGTAGTTACGGTGGCATTTCTTTGTGGTGGTGCTCCCTTTTTGTCAAAAATCGAGCCTTTGAAGTTGGGGAACGAACCACGGCTTTTGCCGAGTTCCTGAGATGCCAGGTGACCCTCGTCATTAATGAATTTCATCACCTTCTTGCCAAGTTTTACCGCTTCATCAGAGCAGTAAGGGATTCCCAGCAGAATCAGCATGTCGGCCCACCCCATGACACCCAGCCCGATCTTGCGGTTGGCATGAGTCATGTCATGAATCTGCTGCAGTGGATAATTGTTAGCCTCAATTACGTTGTCGAGAAAGTGGACAGCGTGATGAATGGTTTCCCTCAGTTTTTTCCAGTCTACCGTACCGTCTTTAATAAAGCTGCCCAGATTGATAGAGCCAAGGTTGCAGGATTCATATGGTAGCAGAGGTTGCTCGCCACAGGGGTTGGTTGATTCAATTTCGCCAACCAGCGGTGTCGGATTATCGCGATTCAAACGGTCAAGAAAGACAATTCCCGGTTCGCCGTTTTCCCAAGCCTGTTTGACGATACGCTGAAATACCTTGCGGGCATTAAGGCTACCGCAGACCTTTTTGTCGCGGGGATTAATAAGGTCATATTCCTCATCCCTCTCAACTGCCTGCATGAATTTTTCGGTAAGGCCGACTGAAATGTTGAAATTGTTGAGTTGTTTCTGGTCGGCCTTGCACATGATGAAATCCATCACGTTGGGATGATCGACCCGTAAAATAGCCATGTTTGCGCCGCGCCTGGTGCCGCCCTGTTTTATGGTTTCGGTGGCTACATCAAATACGCGCATAAATGAGAGCGGTCCACTTGATATGCCGGTGGTTGTACTGACGACGTCATTGGCGGGTCTCAGGCGAGAAAATGAAAAGCCGGTACCGCCGCCCGATTTGTGAATCAGTGCGGTAAATTTAACAGCGTCAAAAATCTCTTCCATAGAGTCACCTACCGGCAGAACAAAGCAGGCCGAAAGCTGCCCCAGAGGACGACCGGCATTCATCAGGGTGGGTGAGTTGGGAAGGAATTCAAAGCTGGTCATCATGCGATAAAAAATATCAGATAAATTTTTTACATCTGCTTTCTTGTCAAACTTTTTATCAGCAGCAGCAATTGTGTCAGCGACGCGTCGAAACATGTCGGCTGGCATTTCAAGGACTTTGCCGGTTTCATCACGCCGCAAATAGCGCTTTTCTAATACGGTTGCAGCATTTTTGGTCAGACCGGGGATAGTGTCCGGCGTGGAATTCTTTTTCATAATTAATCTCCTTGTTTTTCACGCATGCTGATAATTCTGAATAATTTTATGTAGTCCGGATTGAATTCAAAAAACACTATATTTAGTGGGGGGTGCTGAAATAAACCACAACATGTATGTGCTGTCAACAATTATATTTTGGACAAGGATAACATCTTGAAAGGACTTGAAAAGATTAATAATAAAAGTTAACTGGCAAATATTCTAATGAAAAAACAACATTAAATTTACAGTTTGGATGAATCATGGTAATGATTCTGTACTTAGATTAAGCGGAGATCCCGAGTGAAAACTCTTTTTACAGTCTGTATCTTTTTCTTGCTAACAACGATCTCGATGGCTGCCGAACAGGCTGCTGCAGTATATGACGGGGTGGTGCTGTCCGAGGATGTCACCTGGCGAGGTCCAATACTTGTTCGCGGGTTCGTTGTGGTGGCTCCTCATGCGACATTGCGTATTGAGCCGGGAGCGGTGATACGTTTTGCAGGTAGTGCTGCTCAGCAGCCGACCTTGATCATTCAAGGCCGCCTCCATGCTGCAGGTACCCCTGAACGGCCGATTTTGCTGGCGTCTAATCTGTCAAAACCGATGCGTGGATCCTGGGGAGGAATTGTTTTCCTCGCGACAGAAAAACGCAATTTACTTGAACATTGTCGTATTGAGAACGCTGAAATTGGCATTGATATCAGGTATTCGAAAGTCACTCTAACATCTGTTTCAATTCTGCAGGCGCAGACCGCTTTGCTGTCACATGACGGGATTGTGCAGATATCCGGTGGTACTTTTTCGGATTCTGAAACCGGCATTGAGATCTATAACAGCGAATTTGACGGCACGGACATGACAGTTGCCTCCTGTCAACGTGGCTGTGTCTTCAATAAATCTGCTGCTGTGCTTGCGGCATTAAAAATTATCAATAACCAACGAACCGGGTTTGAAGCGGATGAGTGTCGGCTCAAGATTACTAGTGGAGAATTCTCCGGTAATGCCTTTGGAGCGCAGATCAACGGCGGAGAAGGGCAGATATTTCTGTCCCGTTTTCTGAGAAACGGACAGACAGCCCTGCATCTTCAAGGTTCACGCATCAAAATCGAGCGTAGCCTGTTTGCCGATAATCTTCAGGATGCGTTACGCACAGAAGATGGCCAGGCCCTTTTTCTGTATAATGCTTTTGCCTCAAATGGTGGCTATAATTTGTACAATGCCGGGAGCGAGGTTGTCAGTGCCCGACAAAATTGGTGGGGGGAAACTGACCCGTCGCTGATCAGGCAAAAGATTTATGGCGTACTTCAAGATAAAAATGCCGGTGCTGTCCAAGTTTTTCCATGGTTAAACGAAAAGCCGCAGTTGATGCAATAATAAAGGGATTTCCAGTGTATCTAGATAACGCCGCTACTTCCTACCCTAAACCTGAGATCGTTTATGAAGCAGTTCTCCACGCGATGCGTGACGTTGGCGCTTCACCCGGCCGAGGCGGATATCGTCGCTCTCTTGAAGCGGGGCGCATCATTTTTCAGGCACGTGAAACAGTTGCCAGATTCTTTTCGATTTCTGATTCATCCCGGATCATATTTACACATAATGCTACTGGTG
>JAQUCQ010000213.1 GCA_028686145.1 Desulfuromonadaceae bacterium
TGATGTCCACCAACCGGAAGGTGGTCGTGATCAGCGACTCTGCCCGTTCCTTGACGATGAAAGATGCGATCCGTTTTGCCCAGCGCTCCTCGCCAAACTGGCTGATAATCCGTTCCAGTTCCGGTTCCGGAAGCCCATTAACCAGATCCGCAGCCGTTTCGCCGCTGCTGGTATCCATCCGCATATCCAGTGGGGCATCCTGTTGAAAGCTGAAGCCGCGCTCTCTCGTATCCAGTTGATGTGATGAAACTCCCAGATCAAGAATGAAACCGTCCAGCGCCGCTATGCCAATTTCGTTCAGGTGGTGTGCGATGTCGGCAAAGTCGCCATGGACCAGCCGCACCTGTTCACCGTGAGCTACCAGTCGTGCCCCCGCTGCTGCCAGCGCCGACTGGTCCCGGTCGATGCCGATCAGCAGTGCATCAGGAGCCTTCTCAAGAATCAATGCGGCATGGCCGCCGCCCCCCAACGTACCATCCAGATATGTTTTGCCGTCTGCCGGTTCAAGAAAACGGATGACTTCATCCGGCAGAACCGAAAGATGATGGAATTCTGCCACTAAAGACCAAGCTCTGCGGCTGCTTCAGTGCCGCTCGGGAAGTTTTTCACATCTTGGGCACGAACTTTGTCCCATTCGCTCATGCTCCAGATTTCTATCTTGTCCATAGTGCCGACGAACTGAATCTCCCGATCAAGGGCCGCAATCTTACGAAATGTCGGCGGGATCAGAAATCGTCCCAGTTTGTCGGCAGAGCATTCCTGTGCGGGGGATATAATCGTTCGCAGGATGCTCTTGCGTTGTTCGGAGGTGAACCCTTTGCTGACACGGAAATTTTCCTCAAAAATGAACCACTCTTTGTAGGGAAAAATCAGCAGTCCGGAACTGTGCAGACCGCCACCCAGGTCAACCGGAACAGAATTGGTCAGGAAAAAACGCTCATCACCATGGGTGTCGACGAGGATTTCCCTGAATCTGGCCGGCAGGCTGGTTCGCCCTTTTGCGTCAATGGTTGTCTCGAAAATTCCCCTGAACATACTCGCCTCTATGGCATTATTTTCCACCATATTCCACTTTTTTCCACAGTAAGGAAACTTATACCGGCGGTCAATGGCTTGTGTCAATATAAAATATGAATTTAATAAGGGAAAATTACGAAAATACGGGGGGATGGTTTCTGGTGTATTGAGGCAATAAAATTCCAAAATGTGTATTGGGTAGGTGAAGCGGATGAATATGGTGGTCTTGCCGCTTATTTCTGGGTTCTACATGCGGCCTGGTTTTAGAAATAAACCGGTTGGTTGGCAAATAACCGTATGGCGGCAGGGATTAGGATTTTCTCTGTCGGGAAGTGCCGGGTCAAATCACTGCTCCTTGGTCTTGCCAGATGGGAGAGATCTTGCTGATATGGATGGCAGCAGTCTGTGGTTGAGTGGTTTGGAGAGGGTGCGGAGAGGGGAAGAAAACCGTTCTTTGACCCTCAATAAGAATGGGAACAAAACCAGATTACTTATGTTTGTGCAGCCAAAAAATTTTCAAGCTCGATTTTCGCCTGGCCGAAATCTTCTAGTTCTAGCTCCAGATCCGGTATCCAGGGGCGGTGCTTATAGTACATTCTGTCGTAGTAGCCTTCTATCAAACCTCGGGCAATCGCATCCACATCCCACTCTTCAATGCTGTCTTTCAGCTGTGCATAACGGGTTCCACCCAGTTTTTTTCTGATTCGCTCCAGAGCTTCCTGCATCTCTTCCTTGTATTCGGGACGGGCATACTCAACTGAAAGCCTTCTTATGCGGGTTTCTATGGATGCATGACACCATATTTTGCAGCTCTCTGCCATTTTCTGGTACAGGTTCCCGGGCAGGGAGTATTTTCCGATGCGCTGGCTTTCACCTTCCAAAATGATGGGTCTGTCGGCAGGCAAATGTCTGAAGGCATTCCATAGAGTGGTTTCAAAATGTTTCTGGCTGAAATTCTGTTCCATTCCGAGAGCGCCAAAGGCGGAGCCTCTATGGCATGCCACACCTTCAAGGTCGATGGTTGCCCATAACAAAGTGTCAAGTCCGTTGATGAACTCTGTCTTACCGGTGCCGGTCATGCCGTGCATGACGATGAGCGGAGAAGGGAAATTGCACTGTTCAAAATAATCGATCACATGGGCACGAAAGTTTTTATACCCACCGGCAAGTTGTTGTGCTGGTGTGCCACACATCTCGACCAGCGTGGCTACAGAGAGGCTCCGTAATCCTCCGCGCCAGCAGTAGATCACAATCGGCCTTCCGGCAGATAAGGAGATGATCTGGCCAACCATGTCGTGGAATCGGGAGCAGGTTAACTCAAGTCCCTTCATGCGAGCTTCGACCGGGCCGATCTGTTTATGAATGGTTCCGACTTCCGCCCTCTCCACGTTGGAGAGGAGAGGGACATTATATGCGCCGGGAATGTGATCTTCCTCAAATTCTGACGGGGTTCTTACATCGATCAGGCAGTGGGTGTCAATAAGGCGGGGGGTAAATGATATTTTTTCAGGCATTGGCATACTCCATTCGTTCGTTCGGATTATATGCGAGCGAAGAGATCGCTTGCAAGGAACAAATGCGTGTGCCGTGACATCTCTAGAAATTCAGTGATTATTTAGAATAGAAAGCTGACCTTGAGGCTGATGCCGCTGATGGAAGGGCAATTTTGCCGTTGTATCATTCTGATCCGCTCCTGAGGGTCGACAATGTCATCGGGTGGGGAGTAGGCCATGGTGAGGGAAACATCCTGTTGCTGTATCACCAGATCACCATTCTCGTTGAGACCGATATCTATCGGTTGCTTCGGTGTCTGCCGCGAAGTTGCAGGTGCTGGGGGGGCGACAACGTCGTGATGCAGAAGCAGCAGGAGTGATCCGGCATTGGTTATTGACGGTGCCAAGCAGATTGCCAGTGTAACGGCGGAAATTAATAGCGTAAGGAATAAACCGGTTGTTCTTCTCTTAAAGTGGGACATTGAGGTCTCCTACTGCCGGGCCGTGTGCCCGGTGCCGTTTTCCGGCAAAAAAAGCCGGGTCGCCAATACCATTAAGATATTTCGGCGACCCGGCTGTCTCAGAGAGACCCAATAGGCTTTCCGTCCCACCCTTGCGGATGGTTTAGTATTTTCGTATATCCTGCTATTTAGTTGTACTGATTACAGAGCACAAAGCGTGCCTCATACCAGAAATTATTGTGGTTCCTTGCTGGAGGCTATTTTGCCGGGTTAGGACAGAAATAAAGTGGCGGTCCCATATGCTCACCTGACGGAAATTGCCACTTTCAAGTGACAATTTTTTGTTTCAGAGAAAGAAAAATGACAGAATTACTCAAATAGTGACAACACTATCGGCAAGCTGCATGCCGGTGACGATATCAAGCATGTTTGACACCTCGCCAATCTGGATCTTGTCCAGTAAATGGAGGTACGCCAGACAGGCGCCGCACGCCAGGATCTCCACCCCTTCTCCGGCAAGCTCTTGCAGTATGGGCACGGCCTCAGAGCCTTCTGCAGTGAAGGTCACGCCGTTGTTGACGAACACGAGGCGCCACAGATCGGGCCCCATCTCTTTCAGGGTTTTCAGGAAGTTAAACATCAGCATGTCCCCTAAGCCATCATCACCATGCCCCATATGGTCACTCGTGACCATGACCATGATTTTTTTTCCGGCCTTCCGCTCTGTTACTGTAGGTGCTGAGGGGGCTTTAGCTGGCGCGGCGGTTCCTTCTGCTCTTGTGCCAACAACGCGAAACACGGGTCCCTGTTTCTCCGTGTTTATTGTGTATTTCTGGTGTTCAAGGAAACGGCAGACGTTTTGCCATGCTGCTTCGTTGTCGATAAGGACTGTTATGGCGGCAGGAGCCTCTTTTTCAAGGGTCTCCCTGATTTTCAGCACCGGGGCGGGACAACCCAGGCCACGGCAATCAAGTTCGTTGGTCATGCAAGTCTCCACGTGTGGTTTATGCTACTATGATCCTGTCAATCTACTATGATCCTGTCAATCGGTTCCGCAATTACTTCGCCGACGATGGCGGCGGATTCGATCCCTGTTGCGTGCAGGGCATGTACAAGTCTTTCTGCTTCCGTGGCGGCAACGGCAATCAGCAATCCGCCGGAGGTCTGCGGGTCAAAGAGTACGTCCTGAACTCTTTGGCTGACGTTAGTGCCGAAGTCGACAAATGACCCTCTGAAGTTTCTGTTGTTGTAGGCACCGGTCGGGATTAATCCCATGGCTGCCCACTCCAGGGCTTCGGGGTACATTGGGACATGTGCCGCTGTGATGCGCACTCCGTGTCCCGAGTCGACCACCATCTCTGCCAGATGTCCCAGGAAGCCGAAGCCGGTGATGTCCGTGCAGGCATGCACCGGAAAGTCCTCCATGGTTAAGGCGGCGTTACGGTTTAGGGTGGCCATGGCCTGCGTAACCCTGTCCGTTAAGGACTGGTCGGCGAGCCCGGCCTTAATGGCGGTGGAGACTATTCCCGTGCCTATCGGTTTGGTAAGTATCAGGCGGTCTCCGGTTTGCAGGTTTCTTTTGGTCAGGATGCGGCCGGGGTGAATGAAGCCGGTAACCGACAGGCCGTATTTCAATTCGCTGTCTTCGACGGTGTGGCCGCCGACGAGGACGACGCCAGCCTCCCGCATTTTGCTTAAGCCGCCTTCGATTATGGTGCGAAGGATTGACATATCCAGGGTTTTGGCGGGGAAGGCCACGACGTTCATGGCGGTTTTGGGAATGCCCCCCATGGCGTAGATATCGCTCAAGGCATTGGCAGCGGCGATTTGACCGAAGCAGTAGGGATCATCAACCATTGGCGGGAAAAAGTCGATGGTTTGGACCAGGGCAAGATCGTCCGAGATCCGGTAGACTCCGGCGTCGTCCGCCTTATCGATACCGACAATCAGATCCGGGTCCACAGGCAGATCAAGTCCGCATAATGCACGAGCCAAGTCGCCAGCGGCAAGTTTGGCCGCGCATCCTGACCCCTTTACTGTCTGGGTAAGTCGGATGGGTTTGTTGGGCATGGCAAAAAACTCCTCTTCTTAAGTGTGTATATCGAACTGTATGATTGAAGTAACTATTATAGCAAAATATGGCTGCCATATCCATACGTTTCAGCTTAAATAAAGAGTGGCTGGAAGATGTACGAAAAAGATGTAGAATCAACTTATGGTATTCTTCAGCGGATGGATACCTGTGTACATGCTCATTGTGAATTGCCTTCAACTACAAAACCATGTACGGTTCTCAGCCAAATCAATAAGGTAGCTCAAACAGCAGATACGTACATCACGGAAATGGTGATGCGGAGGAGGAAACCACGTAATGATTCAAAAAAAGAAACGCCCGACAATCAACTCGCCCGGTTTGACGGAGTTGCCACCGCTGCCGCTTGATGCTTCAGGTCTGATACACGATTATCGGAGATATTTTACCTATACGCTTGGCCAAAATAAATATTGCCATTCCGTTAAATATTTTTATAAAGCGCTGGCGCTGACGGTTCGTGATCGATTGATGGAACGCTGGAAGAAGACCCGCTATACGTATGTTGAGTCCCGCTGCAAACAGGGGTATTACCTTTCTCTGGAATTTTTGATGGGGCGTACGCTCGGCAATGCGATGCTGAATATCGGCATTACTGATGCTGCGACGGCGGCGATGTCTGAGCTTGGTATTAAGCTGGAAGACCTGGCAGAGGCCGAGATTGATGCCGGACTCGGCAACGGGGGACTCGGACGTCTGGCGGCTTGTTTTCTGGATAGCTGTGCCACCTTGCAATTACCGGTGATGGGGTATGGCCTTCGCTATGAATATGGCATGTTCCGCCAGCGGATTGTGGATGGCCGCCAGATTGAGGAACCGGATCACTGGCTGCGGGATGGGAACCCTTGGGAACAGGAACGTCCGGAATATACCCAGCGGGTCCGCTTTGGAGGTCGCTGCGAGCACCATGGCACCGAGAGCGGAGGACTTCGCGTTCGCTGGATCGACACCCGGGATGTGTTGGCGGTCCCCTACGATATTCCGATTCCCGGATATCGCAATGGCACAGTTAACACCCTGCGACTCTGGAAAGCGGCTGCCACTGATGT